>JAFALP010000122.1 GCA_019234175.1 Actinomycetota bacterium
TGTTCGGCGATGACGGGATCGTGGAGCCGGGCCTGACCGAGACGCAGGATCCGACGGTGGTCGGTGGCGACACGATCTCGGCCGGGAAGGGCAACGACTTGATCTTCGGTGGGCCGGGTGTGGATGGGATCACGGCCGGCGGCGGCAACGACACGATCTTCGGTGACGACGGCAGCGTGAACTCGGTGACGTCCGCGACGCAGACGATCGATCCGGGTGTCGGTGACGTCGACACGATCCTGGCTGGGAACGGGAACGACCTGGTCTTCGGCGGGGCGGCCGGCGACTCCATCACCGCCGGCGGCGGCAATGACATCGTCTTCGGCGACGACGGCATCGTCGCACCGAACCTCGTGAAGACGCTCGACGCGGGCGTCGGCGGCGCCGACACGATCCAGCTCGGCAACGGCAACGACGAGGTCTTCGGCGGGACGGCCGGCGACACGATCACCGTCGGGAACGGCACCGACACCGTGTTCGGCGACGACGGCAGCATCACGCCGGGGCTCGCCACCACCATCAGCGACAACGACGGCGGCAAGGACTCCATCACGTCCGGCAACGGCAATGACTTCCTCTTCGGCGGCCTCGGCAACGACACGATCGTCGACTCCGGCGGCCACAACGTCGTCTTCGGCGACAGCGGCAAGATCACGTGGAGCGGGGCGAACCTGACCGACATCGAGCCGCTCGACCCGACGCTCGGCGGCCCCGACTCGATCACGATCTCCGGCGCAGGCTCCAACTACGTCATCGGCGGCGCCGGCGGCGACACGATCAACACCGGCGCCAGCGACGACCTCATCTTCGGCGACTTCGGTCAGATCGCCGGGACGATCCCGCCGACGCTGCCGGTGCCGAGCGCGCCGACGACGTTCACGTACACGTCGGTCTTCGCCCAGAACATGTACGGCGGCGGCAACGACACCATCAACGCCGGCGACGGCCGCAACATCGTCATCGGCGGCCAGGGCAACGACACCATCACGAGCGGAAGCGGCGACGACGACCTCATCGGCGGCAACAACGTCGCCGGCGGCCAGGACGGCAGCGACACGATCGACGGCGGCGCCGGAAACGACGTCATCTGCGGCGACAACTGCTCGATCCTGCCCGAGCCGGCCGGCACGACCGATCCGATCGACCAGACGCTGACGGGCTCGACGATCTACACGACGACGCAGAACGCGGACGGCACGGTCACGATCACGCCGAACCTCGGCGGCGCGACGCTCGACCCGCGCGGCGCGCTGCAGCGCGCGATCGTCCTCTACGACTACGGCACGACCGATTCGACGCTCTACGGCAACGACTACCTCGCCGGCGGAGCGGGCGACGACATGATCTTCGGCGAGATGGGCAACGACGTCATCCAGGGCGACGGCTCGACCTCGATCAACGTCGGCACCTACGCGAATCCGGGTCAGTCGGTCAATAGCCCGACCGACGGCAACGACTACATCGAGGGCGGCCCCGGCAACGACCTCATCTTCGGCGACGGCGGCCAGGACGACATCATCGGCGGCAGCTCCGGCCTCTTCCTCCCGGCCGGCTCGCCGCGGCCCGATGGCTCCGACGTCATCTTCGGTGGCGCGGGCACGGAGATCTCACTCAACAACCCGGGCGACTCGGGCGCGAACGCGCACTCGAGCGACGCGGACGTCATCCTCGGCGACAACGGCGACATCTACGACCTCGTCGGCAGCGGCGGCAACTACCTGCACTACAGCTCCGACGACTACGCGGGCGAGGCCATCGGGATCATCCCGCGCGCCGTCGTGCTGCTCGACTACAGCCCGACCGGCGACGCCAGCTACACGCAGTGCGACCCGACGAACCCGGCCAACTGCACCGTCCACGCGGGTACGAACACGAACATCGGCGGCGCCGACGTCATCCACGGCGAGGGCGGCAACGACGTCATCTACGGCGAGACCGGCGACGACCAGCTCTTCGGCGACGGCCAGGACGACGTCATGTACGGCAACTCCGGCAACGACTTCATGGACGGCGGCACGGGCAACGACGGCATGCTCGGCGACGACGGCCTCATCGAGCCGAGCCGCAACGGCATCGCGGAGCCGCTCTTCAACCTGCCGGCGACCACGCAGGTCACGCTCGGCACGGGCGATGGGGACGAGGACGACATCGTCACCACCGTCGACGTCTACGACACGCAGCGGTACACCGCGATCCTCACCACCCCGCTGGTCGGCGGCAACGACATCATGTTCGGCGGCCTCGGCAACGACTCGATGCACGGCGGCGCCGGCGACGACGCCATGTCGGGTGCAGCGCCGCTGGCCTACTACTACGGCAACGGCCTCAACCCGCTCGGGATCATCGACTCGATTTACACGCCGGGCAACGTCCTCGGGTTCAACCCGGCGACCGGCATCTTCGCCTACTACAACCCGTCCGATCCGTACTCGAAGATCATGGTGCCGACGAGCCACGGCCTGGTGGACTTCCTGCTCAACTTCGTCTCCACCGTCGACGACGGCTCCGACGCCATCTTCGGCGACGACGGCAACGACTGGATCGTCGGCGGCACGAACTCCGACTACATGTTCGGCGGCTTCGGCAACGACCTGCTGCAGGCCGACGACAACCTCGACTCGACGCTCGTGACCCAGACCGTGACGTACGCGAGCCTGTGCACGCTCGCCCAGCAGTACGCGGCCTCCGGCTCGCAGCCGAACCAGGCGAACAACGTCTGCAACGAGCTCGTGTCCGCGCAGCAGGCGCAGTCGCAGGGCCACACGAGCGACATG
Organism: Actinomycetota bacterium; assembly: GCA_019234175.1. Classification (GTDB taxonomy): domain Bacteria; phylum Actinomycetota; class Thermoleophilia; order Gaiellales; family Gaiellaceae; genus Palsa-739. The sequence goes on from JAFALP010000122.1 coordinate 2,775, forward strand.
CTCAACCACCTCGTGAACTTCGAGAACATGATCCTCGACGATCCGGGCCCGCCCGTCGGCGTCTTCACCGGCGACGAGGCGGCGACGCTGCTCAACCTCGTGCAGGCGCTCATGGGCACGAGCCCGCTCGCGAACAACATCCCGGATCCGCGCTCGAGCGGCCCGAGCAACGCCGACTTCGCGTACGGCGGCGCCGGCACCGACATCCTCATCGGCAACACCAGCGCGGACACGCTCATCGACTGGAACCAGCCGAACGACGCGGTGTTCGTCCTTCCGTTCCAGGGCAACGGCCATCCGAACACGGTCATCCACGACCCGAACCCGAACAACGCACAGGTCGTCCTCGACATCGCGCTCGCGCTCGGCGACGACCCGCTGACGACGGGCGATCCGGCCCGCGACGGCGAGCCCTACGGCGAGCTCGGCATGGTCGAGCCCGGCGACGCCCTCTGGCCGTCGCCGCCGAACGGCCCGGGCCCGTCGCTCGGCCAGCGGCTGCAGCAGGCGCTCCCGGCCCTGGAGACGCATCAGGACGAGGACACGAGCGAGACGCTGCCCGCCGTCCAGCTGACCCCGGCGCTCCAGCTCACTGGCCCGAACCTCGGCGTGCCCGGCGTCGACCAGTACGACCAGGCGCTCATCAACCGGATCGCGATCCTCGGCCGGCTCACCCCGTCCGACGTCGCGTGGGTCGTGAACAACATCGACATCCCTCAGCCGGGGCACCCCGAGATCGGGCAGCTCCTCGCGAAGGGCCTCGTCATCTGGTCGAACGGCAGCCTCGTCGCGAGTCCGGCGCTGCAGTACGACCTCGGCCTGGCTGACGCACCCGTCATCTCGAACGTGACGATGAGCTCGACGCCGACGACGGGCATGACGGTGTCCGGAACGGGCGACGCCGGCGACACGATCACCATCTACGACGGCTCGACGGTCGTCGGACACGCGACTGTCGGCGCCAATGACACGTGGACGACGACGCTCTACCTGCCGGTCGGCCAGTACGAGCTCTTCGCGACGCAGACGGTGAACCTGCCGCCCAACGCCGGCCTGACGAGCGCGCTCAGCCACGACGTCGACAACGTCATGGTCGTCCCCGACGCGCCGGTCGTCGTCGGCGCGGTGACCGCGACGGGCGGCGTGAAGGTCAGCGGCACCGGCGCCGCCGGCGACGTGGTCACGCTGTACGACAACGGCCACCAGGTCGGCACCGCGACTGTCGCCTCGAACGGCACCTGGACGCTGACGCTGTCGCTCCAGAGCGGCATCCACGGCCTGACCGCGTCGCAGGTCGCGCCCGGCAACTTCAAGAGCGCCACCGGCAACGCGCTCGCGATCACCACGTCGGGCACGACGGTCTCCGGCTACGCCGCGCCGGGCGCGCCGACGATCTCCTCGGTGACGCCGCCGCAGCCGACGAGTGGCAACACGAACGTGACGGTCACCGGCACCGGCATCGCCAACGACACCGTCGTCGTCTACGACAACGGCGTCTGCGTCGGCCAGACGAGGGTGGCGAGCAACGGGACCTGGAGCCTCAACGTCAACCTCGCGGTCGGCCGGCACGCGCTGACGGCCTCGCAGTACCTCGTCGCCGGGCTCCCGGGCGCGTCCACCGCGGCATGGAACGTCACCGTCTACGCGCCGACGCCGCAGCCCGCCGTGTACCAGCCGAGCTTCGTCACCGCGGGCCATGCGTTCACCCTCGTCGGCAGCGGCGTCGCGGGCGACACGATCCTGGTCTACGACGGGACGACCTACCTCGGGACGACCACCGTCGGCGCGAACGGCGTGTGGTCGCTCTCCAACGTGACGCTCGCCTCCGGCAAGCACACGCTCACCGCCACCCAGACCGACCCGGCGTCGCACCTGGTGAGCAACGGCTCGCAGAGCGTCCAGCTGAGCCTCTAGCCGCACTAGACTGCTCTCGCTTTGGCCCGTGTCGAGGCATCGTCGCTCGAGGAGCCCCTCGAGTGGGACACCCCGCTCTTCCTCATGGCTCGCGCGCAGTTCGAGCAGGCGCTGCCGTACGCGGACGTCTCGCCCATGGTGGCCGAGCGTCTCAGCTTCCCCGAGCGCGCCCTGATCATGAGCGTCCCGCTGCGTCGGGACGACGGCCGCTGGCAGATCTTCCCCGGGTACCGCGTCCAGCACTCGACCGTGCTCGGGCCGACGAAGGGAGGGGTGCGATACGACCCCGAGGTCTCGCTCGGGGAATGTGCCGCTCTCGCGTCGTGGATGACCTGGAAGTGCGCGCTGCTCCGTCTGCCCTACGGCGGCGCCAAGGGCGGCGTGCGCTGCGACGCGCACGCGCTGTCGCCGCACGAGCTCGAGCGGCTGACGCGCCGGTTCACGTCGGAGCTGTTCGCCGCCATCGGGCCGCAGGAGGACATTCCCGCGCCCGACATGGCGACGAACGAGCAGACGATGGCCTGGATGATGGACACGTACTCGACGCAGAAGGGCTATGCCGTCCCCGAGGTCGTCACCGGGAAGCCGATCTCGATCGGCGGTTCCGTCTTCCGCCGCGAGGCGACAGGCGCCGGCGTGGTCATGTGCGCGGAGCACTCGTGCGAGCGTCTCGGCATGCCTCTCGCCGAGCAGCGCTGCGTCGTGCAGGGCTTCGGCAACGTCGGCGGCGTGGCCGCGACGGAGCTGCACGCGCACGGCGCCACGGTCCTTGCGGTCTCCGACATCTCCGGCGGCGTGTACTCGCCCGACGGCCTGGACATCCCCGAGCTGCATGCGTACGTCGCCGAGAACGGATCGCTCGCGGGCTACGACCGCTGCACGCGGATCACGAACGAGGAGCTGCTCGAGCTCCCCTGCGACGTGCTCGTGGTCGCCGCGCGGGAGGACCAGATCACCGGCGCGAACGCCGGCCGCCTGAGCACGCGGCTCGTCGTCGAGGGCGCCAACGGCCCGACGACGCTCGAGGCGGACGCGATCCTCGCGGAACGCGGCATCCCCGTCGTCCCCGACATCCTCGCGAACGCCGGCGGCGTCACCGTGTCGTATTTCGAGTGGGTCCAGGACCTCGGACGGCTCTTCTGGGACCGCGACGAGATCCGCATCAAGCTCGCGGACAAGATGTCCGACGCCTTCGGCCGCGTGTGGTCTGTGGCGGAGGAGAAGTCGATTACCTTCCGCCAGGCGGCGATGGTGGCGGCGATCCGCGAGGTCGCAGGCGCGCTCGAGTCGCGTGGGATCTATCCGTGAGCGTCGTCCGCGACGCGATGGTGCCGGAGCCGACGACGCTGTCGGCGCGCGCGAGCGCGCAGGACGCCGGCCGTCTCTTCGAGGAGAGCCCGGAGATGCGCGCGGTCTTCGTCTCGGCGGAGGACGGCACGCTCGTCGGCGTGATCACGCGCAAGACGCTCGTGAACCGCGTCGTCGCCGGCGGCCTCGACCCGCGTGAGGTGCCGCTCGGCGACATCGCCGAGCCGCCGAACTACACGCTCGATGCCGCGCTGCCGCTCGACGAGGGATTCCGCCTGCTGGAGGAGCTCGACCTCGAGCGTGTGCCGGTGGTCGAGAACGGCCGGCTCGTCGGCGTGCTCTCCCGCGCCGTCGTCCAGCGCCGGCTGGCCGAGGACGAGCCGCCGGCCGTCGACCTCGTCAGCTAGAGCGAACGGTCAGCAGCACGTGTACGCGCCGGGTGGCGCGTCGCCTTCGACCGGCTCGGGGAGCTCGGCGGCGGCGAGCGCGGCGCCGTCGAGCAGGTCGCGCACGCTCACCTCGATCTCGTCCAGTCCGTACCTGTCGAGGACGGCGACGAGGATGGCGGCCCCGGCGACGATGACGGGCGCGCGGTCCGGTTCCATGCGCGGGAGCGCGCGGCGCTCGTCGAGAGGCATGCGGGCGAGCGCAAACAGGTGTTCACGCGCGCGTGCGCGCGTCACTCTGTGTGCCTCGTCGAGGGCGGCGATCTGGATCACGGTCCCGGCGACGCCGATGGCGCTTCGCGGCGACAGGTCCGGCAGGAGCGCGGC
>JAFALP010000197.1 GCA_019234175.1 Actinomycetota bacterium
TCCAGAGGCCGGGACGAATCTCGTCGATCACGCCACCCCGGCGAGAAGGAACGCGCGCGACTCCTTCACCATCTCGCGCGCGATCACGAGCCGCTGGATCTCCTGCGTCCCCTCGTAGATCTGCGTGATCTCCGCGTCGCGCATGAATCGCTCGACGGGGTACTCCTTGATGTAGCCGTAGCCGCCGAGGATCTGCACCGCCTCGGTGGTCGCATACATGGCGACGTCGCCGCACTTGAGCTTCGCCATCGCCGACGCCTTCGTCAGCTCGGGGCCGTCGACGCCCTCGTCGCACATGCGGCCGAAGCGGTAGAGGAGGCCGCGCGCGGACTCGCACTCCGTCTCCATGTCGGCGAGCTTCGCCTGGATGAGCTGGTGCTGCGCGATCGGCTTGCCCATCGTCTCGCGCGTCTTGGCGTACTCGAGCGCGTAGTCGGTGGCGCCCTGGCCGATCCCGAGCGCCTGCGCGGCGACGCCGGGCCGGGAGCGGTCGAGGATGCGCATCGCGATCTTGAAGCCCTCGCCCTCCTCGCCGAGGAGATTCCCCGCGGGGATGCGGCAGTCGTCGAAGGCGAGCTCGCCCGTGGTCGACCCGGCGATGCCCATCTTCGGCTCCAGCCGCGTCACCTCGAAGCCGGCCGTGTCGGCTTCCACGACGAACGCAGAGATTCCCGCATGCCCCGCGGCCGGATCGGTCTTCGCGAACACCGTGTACACGTTCGCGACCGACGCGTTGGTGATGAACCGCTTCGACCCGTTCAGGACGTAGGAATCGCCGTCGCGCGTCGCCGTCGTGCGCATCGCCGCGCTGTCCGACCCCGAGCCGGCCTCGGTGAGCGCATACGCGCACAGCCACTCCCCGCTCGCGAGCCGCGGCAGCCACTGCTCCTTCTGCTCCGGCGCGCCCGCGAGCTTCAGCCCGAGCGAGCCGAGCTCCTGCACGGCGAGGATCAACGCCGACGTCGCGCACACCTTCGCCACTTCCTCGATGGCGATGAGCGCCATCAGCGTCCCGGTGCCGAGACCGCCGTACGCCTCCTCGAAGAAGAGCCCGAAGATGTCGTTGTCGCGGAACAGCTCGACGATGTCCCAGGGGAACTCGTGCGATGCATCGATCTCCGCCGCCCGCGGTGCGACGCGTTCCCGCGCGAGCGTCCGGACGAGGTCGCGCAGCTCGCGCTGTTCCGGGCTCAGCTCATCCCACATGGCACACGGCCTCGATGTTGTTCCCGTCCGGGTCGATCACGAAGGCAGCGTAGTACGCAGGGTGGTACCGCTCCCGGATCCCCGGCGCGCCGTTGTCGGTGCCGCCGGCGGCGAGGCCGGCGGCGTGGAACGCGTCGACCGTGGGCCGGTCCTGCGCGTTGAAGGCGACGTGCACGGCCGTGTTTGCCGGCTCACGGACGCGGATGACGAGCTCCGGGCGATCTCCCGTCCCGAACGCGGCGATCGTGTCGGACGATCGGAGGAGGCGGTAGCCGAGCGGGGTCAGCGCCTGCTCGTAGAACGCGAGACTCGCGGGTAGGTCGCGCACGTTGAGGGCGACGTGGTCGAACATAGGGGCATGATCCTCGAAAACGGCGTCGTCCGCACACTCGATCCCTCCCTTCCGCTCGCCCGCTCGCTCGCGATCGCGGGCGACGTGGTCGCCGGCGGCGTCGGCACGCACGAGACGGCGCTCGCCAGCCCGGAGGTGGTCGACCTCGGTGGACGCACGGTGCTGCCCGCCTTCACCGACTCGCACGTCCACTTCCCGACGTGGGCGGTCGCCCAGCACGAGGTGAGGCTCGACGGCGCGTCCTCGCTCGCCGAAGTGCTCGCACGCGTCGCGGCGGCGACGCCGCACGGCGACGTGCTGCGCGGGTACGGCTGGCGGAGCGGCGACTGGAGCGACGGCCGCGAGCCGACGAAGGAGGACCTCGACGCCGTCACCGACAGGCCGGCCGCGCTCATCGCGAAGGACTACCACTCGCTGTGGCTCAACTCGGCTTCGCTCGCGTTCGCGAACGGCGACCTCGAGGTCGACGGCGGCGTCGTCGAGCGCGACGAGCGCGGCCACCCCACCGGCGTCCTGCGCGAAGAGGCTGCCTGGCGCTTCAAGGAGCGGCACCTCGTCATCCCCGACCACGAGTACATCCGTGCGATGCGCGCGGGAGTGAAGCTCGCGCACGCGCGCGGCGTCGCATGCGTGCACGACAAGGACGGCTGGCTCGGCGCCGCCGGGTTGTGGCAGGAGCTCGCGCCGCAGCTTCGCGTGTGGCAGTCCGTCCCTGCGGAGACGCTCCCGGCGCTGAAGGCGCTCGGGCTGCACAGCGGGATCGGCTCGCCGTTCCTGCGCGTCGGCTACCTGAAGGTCTTCATGGACGGCACGCTCGGCTCGCAGACGGCGTGGATGATGGACGGCAGCGGCGTTCGCATCACGAGTGGCGCCGAGCTGGCGGAGATCGTGCGCGACGGCGCCGAGGCGGGCTGGCCGGTCGGAGTGCACGCGATCGGCGATCGCGCCAACCGCGAGGCGCTCGACGCGTTCGAGGCGACGCGCGAGGTGTGGGAGCCGCGCGGGCTCCGTCAACGCATCGAGCATGCGCAATGCCTCACACCGGAGGACGTGGGACGTTTCGCGGAGCTCGGCGTAGCGGCGTCCGTGCAGTTCACGCATGCGCCCTCCGACGAGCAGCTCGCGAAACGCTTCTGGCCGGACAAGCTCGACGGCGTCTACTCGTACCGCTCGCTCGTCGGCTCCGGGGCCGTCGTCGCGAACGGCTCCGACGCGCCGATCGAGGAGCTCGACCCGTGGGCGGGCGTCGTCGCCGCCGTCCGGAGGCACTGGCGCGAGGACCAGCGGCTCACACTGGAGCAGGCGCTGCACGCGACGTGCGTCGCGCCGGCGTGGCTCTCCCACGACGAGCGCGTGCGCGGGACGCTCCTCCCGGGGCGCGCCGCCGATCTCGTGGTGCTCGACCGCGATCCGTTCGCGGAGGACATCGAGTCGGTGCAGGTCGTGGCGACGATGGTCGCCGGGCGCTGGGTGCACGACCCGCCGCCTTGGGACTGAGGCCGCGCCGATTGCCGGCGGCGGTCGGGAGTACCATCTGAGCCATGGCCACCCCGGCGACCCGCACGATGCTGCCCGTCCACGAGGCGAGCACCTGCGCCGTCGCGGCGGCGGCCGAGATCATCGGCGCCAAGTGGACCGCGCTGCTCGTCCACGACCTGTCGGAGGGGCCGCGGCGCTTCTCGGAGCTCGAGCACTCGTGCGCCGGCATCAGCCCGCGCACGCTCGCCGAGCGTCTACGCGCGCTCGAGCAGGAGGGGATCGTCGAGCGGCACAGCTATCCGGAGTCGCCGCCGCGCGTCGAGTACGAGCTGACCGAGAAGGGCCGCGCGCTCCTCCCGATCATCCGCGAGATGCGCAAGTTCGGTCGCACCTGGCTGACGCCGGCCCCGACGCGCCGCAAGCGCGCCACCGCCGCCCGCCGCTAA
>JAFALP010000426.1 GCA_019234175.1 Actinomycetota bacterium
GTCGATGATCTCGTTGCAGAGATCGATGCACTCGTCGCAGATGTAGACGCCCGGGCCGGCGATGAGCTTCTTCACCTGGCGCTGGCTCTTGCCGCAGAAGCTGCAGAGAAGCTGTTCGTTTCCCTCGCTGGCCCTGGCCATGAAGTCTCCTTGTACCTCGGATCCGGCGTTTCGTCTACCGGTGGGCGACGACGGTGTCGACCAGCCCGTAGTCCCTGGCCTCGTCTGCGGTCATGTAGTAGTCGCGCTCCATGTCCTTCGAGACCTTGTCGGTCGGCTGATTCGAGTGCTGGGCGATGATCTCCTCCAGGCGGCGCTTGAGATTGATCGTCTCGCGGGCCTGGATCTCGATGTCGGTGCCCTGGCCCTGGAAGCCGCCGGATACCTGGTGGATGAGGATCTTGGAGTTCGGCAGCGCCGCCCGCTTTCCCTCTGCGCCGGCGGCGAGAAGGAGCGCGCCCATCGACATGGCGATGCCGACGCACGTGGTCGCGACCTCGCAGCGGATGAACTGCATCGTGTCGTAGATGGCGAGGCCGGCGTACACGGAGCCGCCCGGAGAGTTGATGTAGAGCTGGATGTCCTTGTCCGGGTCCTCGGACTCGAGATGGATCATCTGCGCGACCGTGAGGTTCGCGACGACGTCGTCGATGGGCGTGCCGAGAAAGATGATGCGCTCGTTCAGCAGCCGCGAGTAGATGTCGAAGAAGCGCTCGCCGCGCGAGGTCTGCTCGATCACGGACGGGATGATCAGGTTCGACGGGTTCGTGTTCATGTGATTCCTCAGCTTCCTGGGGTCCAGAGTTTCGCCTCGGTCTGCGGCTTTTCCTTGTCGGGTGTCCAAATCGACTCGCGCGCATCGGCGAGCTCGCGCGGGATGCGCTTCACCTCGGACGCGATGCGGTCGAGCGCCTTGCGCAGTCGCAGGTCGTCGCGGAGCGACTCGAACCGGCCGGTCTCGCGCAGGCGCAGGAGCTGCTCGTCGGCGTCGTCGCCGAACGCGTCCGCCTGCTCGCGCACGAGCTCCTCCACCTCCGAGTCGGGGACATCGATGCCGAGCTGGTCGGCGGCGGCGTCGAGGACGAGCTCGCGCGCGACCGAACGCAACGCCTCGGTTCGAAGCCGGGTGACGAGGTCGTCGGCCGACTGGCCGGTCATCGCGAGATACGTCTCCAGCTGCACGCCGCGCGCCTCGACCTGTCGCGCGAGGGAGCGCAGCAGCTCGCGCGTGCGCGTCTCGACGAGCGGCCCGGACGCGTCCACCTTGGAAGCGGCGACGAGCGCGTCGGCGACGTCGGAGCGGAACTGCGCCTCGACCTCCTCGTCGATCTGCTCGCGCAGGCGCTCCTCGATGTCGGCGCGCAGCTCGACGAACGTGTCGAACTCGCTCGCGGCGCGCGCCAGCTCGTCGTCGAGCGGCGGCAGCACTTTCTCCTTGATCTCGTTAGCCGTGACCGTGACGGCCTGTGTCGTCCCGTCGGCGAGCTCGAAGGGAATGTCCTTCGTCTCGCCCGCGCTCATGCCGACGAGGCCCTGCTCGATCTCGTCGACGACGGCGCCGCGGCCGAGCTCGACGACGTAGTCGCGGCGCGTCCCGCCCTCGGGCGAGACCATGTCGACGATGACGGTGTCGTCGGGGCCGACGGGGCGCCCCTCGACGGGAACGAGCTCGGCGACGGTCGACCGCAGCGCGTCGAGCTCGCGCTCGACGAGCTCCTCCGGCACCTCGGGCTCGTACGCGCCGACCTCGAGCGTCTTCCAGTCCGCGAGCTCCGGCTTCGCCTGCACCGCGACGGTGGCGGTGAACTGCCAGTCCTCGCTGTCGGACGCCGGCAGCTCGAAGTCGTACTCGGGCTGCTCGACCGGCCGCACCCGCGAGCGGGCGGCCGCATTCCAGAACCAGCCGCCGATGTGGCTCTCGACCGCCTCGGCCATGAGCCGCTCGCGGCCGACGCGCTGCACGAGGAGGTTGCGCGGGACCTTGCCCTTGCGGAAGCCCGGGATCTTCGCCGACTGGGCGAGGTCGGATGCGGCATGCTCGACGGCGTGATGCACGTCGTGCGACGGCACCTGGACCGTCAACCTGACCCGATTCTCGGGCAGCTCCTCGACCTGGGTCTCCACGCGGCCATTCAAGCAGAGCACCTATAGCCTGGCGCTCCGGTGCGCCTGTTCATCCTCACCCGCCACGCCAACACGACGCTGAACGCCGAGCGCCGGGTGAACGGCGATCCGAGGGTCCCCGTGCCGCTGACCCCCGAGGGCCGGGCGGAGGCCGAGCGGCTCGGCCACCAGCTCCGGGAGCTGCCGGTCGACCTCTGCCTGCACACGCGCTTCCCGCGGACGCGGCAGACGGCGGAGCTCGCCCTCGCCGGCCGCGACGTCCCGTTCCTGGAGGAGCCGCTTCTCGACGACATCGACGTCGGCGACCTCGAGGGAGAGACCGTGGACGCATACCGCGCCTGGAAGGACCTGCACACACGCGCGGACCGGTTCCCGGGCGGCGAGAGCCTCGACGACGCCGCCCGCCGCTATGCGCAGGCGTATCGCATGCTGCTCGACCGCAACGAGGCGACGACGCTCGTCGTCTGCCACGAGATCCCCGTCCGCTACGCGTTGAACGCCGCCTCGGGCTCGGAGAGCCTCGACGGGCCGGAGCACTCGATCCC
>JAFALP010000439.1 GCA_019234175.1 Actinomycetota bacterium
CGCGAACGGCACGGGCTTCGTCGTCGGCGGGATGGCGAAGGGGTCGGGGATGATCCATCCGCAGATGGCGACGATGCTCGCCGTCGTCACCACCGACTATCCGCTCGAGCCGGGCGAGGCGCATGCATTTCTGAAGCCGGCGGTCGACGCGAGCTTCAACGCGATCTCCGTCGACGGCGAGTGCTCGACGAACGACGCTGTCATCCTGATCGCGAACGGCGCGAGCGGGATCGAGCGCAGTGCGGACAGCGACGCCGAGCTCGCCGCCTGCATCAAAGAGGTGTGCGCCGACCTCGCGAAGCAGATCGTCGCCGACGGCGAGGGCGTCACGGTCGTCGCGGAGATCGCGGTTCGCGGCGCGGCGTCGGCCTCCGAGGCCCGCGCCATCGCCGAGCGCGTCGCGACGTCGCCGCTCGTCAAGACGGCGCTCTTCGGGCACGATGCGAACTGGGGCCGCATCGCCGCCGCCGCCGGCTCGGCGAAGCACGACGGCGGCTTCGCGGCGCTCGACCCGGACAAGCTCTCCATCGTCATCGACGGCGTCCCCGTGCTCGTCGGCGGCGTTCCGTCCGGCAACGAGCCGGAGCTGACGAACGGCCACTGCGCCATCGAGCTCGACCTCGCGCTCGGCAGCGGCGCCGCGACCTATCTCACCAGCGACCTCTCGTACGACTACGTGCGCATCAACGCGGAGTACCGCTCGTGAGCGTCGTGCTCAAGGTCGGCGGCGCGTCCATCGGCGGCACGGCGGACGTCGTGCGCGAGCTGCGGACGCTCGGCCACGCCGTCTGCGTCGTGCACGGGGCCGGCCCGCAGATCTCGCAGGAGATGGAGCGGCGCGGCCTCGAGGTGCGCTTCGTCGACGGCCGCCGCGTGACGACGCCGGAGGTGCTCGAGGTCGTGCGCGACAGCTTCGTCGAGATCAACGCCGCGGTGTGCGCCGCGATCGGCCCGGATGCGCTCCCGCTCTACGGCGACGAGATCGGCCTCGAGGCGGAGCAGGTGCCCGAGCTCGGGCTCGTCGGCCAGCCCGTCCCGTCGCGGCCGGCCGAGGTCGTCGGCGCGCTCGAGCGCGGCCGCGTCCCCGTCGTCACGCCGCTCGCGCGCGGCCCGCTGAACGTGAATGCCGACGAGGCGGCGACCGCGCTCGCAGTCGGGCTCGGCGCGCAGCGCATCCTCTTCCTCACCGACGTGCCGGGCGTCTTCCACGAGGGGCGCCTGCTCCACTCCATCCCCGCCGCCGAGGCGGAGGCGCTCGTCGGCAACGGCAGCTTCGCCGGCGGCATCGTCCCCAAGCTCCTCGCCGCCTCGCGCGCGGCACGAAGTGGGCTGCGCGCCGAGATCGGCGCGACGGCGGTGGTGGCATGAGCGTCGCCCTCGAGTCGCGGCTTCTGCCGACGTACCCGGAGACGAAGATCGGCTTCGTCGAGGGCGAGGGCACGTGGCTGACCGGCAGCGACGGCCGCCGCTACCTCGACTTCGCCGCCGGCATCGCCGTGGTCTCGCTCGGCCACCGCCATCCGGCGCCGCTCGCGGCCGCGCACGCGCAGCTCGACCGGCTGTGGCACGCGTCCAACCTCTTCGCGACGGAGCCCGCCGCCGAGCTGGCGCAGGCGCTGTCGGCACGCTTCGGTGGCGCGCAGGCCTTCTTCTGCAACTCCGGCGCGGAGGCGAACGAGGCCGCGATCAAGTACGCGCGCAAGGCGACCGGCAAGGCCGGCGTGCTCGCGCTGGAAGGGTCGTTTCACGGGCGCACGCTCGGCGCGCTCGCGGCCACCGGCCAGGCATCGAAGCGCAAGGCGTTCGAGCCGCTCGGTCCGGCGCGCTTCGCGACGCCGAACGACATCGCGTCGCTCTACGCCGCCGCCGACGCGCACGTCGGCCTCGTGCTCGTCGAGCCCGTGCTCGGCGAAGGCGGCGTGATCCCGCTCGACCCTGCCTTCGTCGCCGCCGCCGCCGCGCGCGCGAACGAGCTCGGCGCCGTGCTCGCGTTCGACGAGGTGCAGACCGGCGTCGGCCGCACGGGCACCTTCTTCGCCTGGGAGCAGCTCGGCGTGAAGCCCGACCTCGTCACGCTCGCGAAGGCGCTCGCGAACGGGCTGCCGATCGGCTGCCTGCTCGTCTCCGACGACGCGCCGCGCGCGTTCGGCCCCGGCGACCACGGCTCCACGTTCGGCGGCAACCCCGTCTCGTGCGCGGCCGGCGTCGCCGTCGTGTCGACCATCGACGACGAGCTGCTCGCGTCCGTCCGCGCGAACGGCGAGCGCCTCGCCGACGGGGTCGCGGACCTTCCCGGCGTCGCCGAGGCCCGCGGCCGGGGGCTGCTCCTCGGCGCCGTCCTCGACAGGCCCGCACAGCCGGTGGCGGACGCGGCGCTCGACGCCGGCCTCGTCTGCCTCACCGCCGGCCCCGACGTCCTGCGTCTCGCTCCGCCGCTCGTGGTCGGGCCGGACGAGATCGACCACGCACTCGAGATCCTCACGGAGGTACTGGCATGAACCGTCAGCAGCGTCACGCGGCGATCCTGCGCATCCTGCGCGAGCACCCGGTCTCGACCCAGACGGAGCTGGCCGAGGCGCTCTGCGCCGCCGGTCACGACGTCGTGCAGACGACCGTCTCGCGCGACATCCACGAGCTCGGGCTGATCAAGGTCCGCGACGCGAGCGGACGGCTCGTGTACGCGCCGCCCGAGGCGGCGGAGGCCGAGCGCGCAGACGCGATCGCCGTCGCGTTCGCCCGCTGGGCGCTCGACGTCGAGCCGAGCGCGAACCTCGTCGTCGTCCTCACGCCGCACGGCTATGCGAGCCCGCTCGCGCAGGCGATCGACGTCGCGCGACATCCGCGCATCGCCGGGACGATCGCGGGCGAGAACACCGTGCTCCTCGTCGCCCGCGACGGCACCAGCGGCGAGCAGCTCGCCGACGAGGTGCGCAAGCACATGCTGCGGGGCGCTGCGTGATCCTGCCGTCTCTCCCCGTCGGCGAGAACGTCGGCATCGCCTTCTCCGGCGGCCTCGACACGTGCTGCGCGCTCGCCTGGATGCGCGAGCGCGGCGCCGTGCCGTACGCGTTCACCGCCGACCTCGGCCAGCCCGACGAGCCGGACATCGCGTCCGTCCCGGAGCGCGCGCTGCGCTACGGGGCGGAGGACGCCGTCCTCGTCGACTGCAAGGACGCACTCGCGTGCGAGGGCATCGCCGCACTGCAGACGGGTGCGTTCCACGTCCGCACCGCCGGCCGCACCTACTTCAACACGACGCCGCTCGGACGCGCCGTCACCGGGACCCTGCTCGTGCACGCGATGCAGGCGCACGGCGTCGACATCTGGGGCGACGGGTCGACGTACAAGGGCAACGACATCGAGCGCTTCTACCGGTACGGGCTGCTGACGAACGAGCACCTGCGCATCTACAAGCCCTGGCTCGACGCCGCGTTCGTCTCCGAGCTCGGCGGCCGCACGGAGATGAGCGGGTGGCTCGCCGAGCGCGGACTTCCACACGGGACCTCCGTCGAGAAGGCGTACTCGACCGACGCGAACATGCTCGGCTCCACGCACGAGGCCAAGGACCTCGAGCAGCTGCACACGAGCATGCACATCGTCGACCCGATCATGGGCGTCGCGCACTGGGACGCCGCGGTCGAGATCGAGCCCGAGGTCGTCACCATCGTCTTCGAGGAGGGCGCGCCCGTGGGCGACCCCGCGGACGTCGTCCTCGAGATGAACGCGATCGGCGGCCGGCACGGGCTCGGCATGTCCGACCAGATCGAGAACCGCGTCATCGAGGCGAAGAGCCGTGGCATCTACGAGGCGCCCGGCATGGCGCTCCTGCACATCGCGTACGAGCGCCTGCTCTCCGCGGTGCACAACGAGGCGACGCTCGAGCGCTACGCCGTCGACGGCCGCCGGCTCGGGCGCCTGCTGTACGAGGGCCGCTGGTTCGACCCGCAGGCGCTGATGCTGCGCGAGTCGCTGCAGCGCTTCGTCGCGAAGCCGGTCACCGGCGAGGTGACGATCGAGCTGCGGCGCGGAGACGACTACACGATCCTCGACACGCGCGGCGAGCTCACCTACGACCCGGAGCGCCTCAGCATGGAGCGCAGCGCCACCGCGTTCAGCGCCGCCGACCGCATCGGCCAGCTGAACGTCAAGATCAACGACATCACCGACGCACGCAAGATGCTCGAGACGCTTGGGTGGGAACTGTGAAGTTGTGGAGCGGCCGCGTCGGCGGCGAGCTCGCGCCCGAGGTCTGGGAGTTCCTGCGCGCCGAAGACGCCGAGCTCCTGCCCTACGACCTGCAGGGAACGCTCCTGCACGCGCA
>JAFALP010000440.1 GCA_019234175.1 Actinomycetota bacterium
GAGTCGCTCGTCGGCGTGGGGTTGTCGGCGCTGCTCCTCCGCCACACCGAGGTGGTGGGCCGCCGCCTCGCCTTCGGCGCAGTGCTGATCGTGGCCGGCGGTGCCCTGATCGGCGCCTTCCGCTAGGCGTCGGGCAGGGGCCAGACCCCGTTACGGCTCTGTCACGAAACGCTCGCGGTCCCGTGAGGGGGAGTGTCCCCGACCCTGGCGCCGGGCCTCCAGAATCTGATATGATCAGGCTAAGATTTTCTCACAGGAGGCTACAAACAGCATGGCGAAGACACTCGGTATCGACCTCGGCACGACCAACTCCTGCATGGCCGTGCTCGAGGGCGGCGAGCCCTCGGTCGTCCCGAACGCGGAAGGCGGCCGGACGACTCCGTCCGTCGTCGCGTTCACGAAGGACGGCCAGCGGCTCGTCGGGGCGCCCGCGCGGCGCCAGCAGGTGACCAACCCCCTCAACACGATCTTCTCGATCAAGCGCTTCATGGGGCGCAAGTTCGACGAGGTCTCGGAGGAGATGAAGATCGTCCCGTACGAGGTCGTCAAGGGCCCGAACGGCGACGTGCGCGTGAAGGCGGAGGGCAAGGAGTACGCCCCGCCGGAGATCAGCGCGATGATCCTCCAGAAGCTGAAGCAGGACGCGGAGTCCTATCTCGGCGAGCCGGTCACGGACGCCGTCATCACCGTCCCCGCGTACTTCAACAACGCCCAGCGCGAGGCGACGAAGGACGCCGGCAAGATCGCCGGGCTCAACGTCCTGCGCATCATCAACGAGCCCACCGCGGCCGCGCTCGCGTACGGCCTCGACAAGGAGGGCTCCGACCAGACGATCCTCGTCTTCGACCTCGGCGGCGGCACGTTCGACGTGTCGGTGCTCGAGCTCGGCGACGGAGTGTTCGAGGTCAAGTCGACCGCGGGCGACAACCACCTCGGCGGCGACAACTTCGACAAGGCGATCGTCGACTGGATGGTCGCGGAGTTCAAGAAGGACCAGGGCATCGACCTCGCGGCCGACCGCATGGCGCTTCAGCGCCTGTACGAGGCGGCGGAGAAGGCGAAGATCGAGCTGTCGTCGACGATGACGACGCAGATCAACCTGCCGTTCGTCACCGCGACGCCGGAGGGCCCGAAGCACCTCGACCTGCAGCTCACGCGGGCGAAGCTCGAGGAGATCACCGCCGACCTGCTCGAGCGGACCGTCGGTCCGACGAAGCAGGCGCTCACCGACGCCGGGCTCGACGCGTCGAAGATCGACCACGTCGTGCTCGTCGGCGGCATGACCCGCATGCCGGCGGTGCAGGCGAAGGTCAAGGACATCGTCGGCAAGGAGCCGCACAAGGGCGTCAACCCGGACGAGGTCGTCGCCGTCGGCGCCGCGCTGCAGGCGGGCGTGCTCAAGGGCGAGGTGAAGGACATCCTCCTCCTCGACGTCACGCCGCTGTCGCTCGGCATCGAGACCAAGGGCGGCGTCATGACGAAGCTCATCGAGCGCAACACCACCATCCCGACGAAGAAGTCGGAGACGTTCACGACGGCGGAGGACAACCAGCCGTCCGTCGAGGTGCACGTGCTCCAGGGCGAGTCGGAGATGGCGACGTACAACAAGACGCTCGGCAAGTTCCAGCTCGTCGGCATCCCGCCGGCGCCGCGGGGCCTGCCGCAGATCGAGGTCACGTTCGACATCGACGCGAACGGGATCATCAACGTGTCCGCGAAGGATCTCGGCACGGGCAACGTCCAGCAGATCCAGATCCAGGGCGGCTCCGGCCTGTCCGAGGACGAGGTGAAGCGGATGATCTCCGACGCCGAGTCGCACGCCGACGAGGCGCATCGCCTGCGCGAGGCGGCCGACACGAAGAACATCGCGGAGACGCTCGCGTACCAGACCGAGCGCTCGCTCAAGGAGCACCGCGACAAGCTCGACGAGTCCGAGGCCTCGACGATCGAGGGCCGGATCATGGAGCTGCGCGGCGCGCTCGAGAGCGACGACCTCGGTGACATCCGTGCGAAGACGGAGGCGCTGCAGGAGGCCTCGCACAAGCTCGCCGAGGCGGTCTACGCCCAGGCGACCGCACAGGCCCAGCAGTCCGCCGGCGGCAACGGCGCATCCTCGGACGACGAGGTCGTCGAGGACGCCGAGTACGAAGACGTCACCAATGAGTGACGAGCGCGTCGAGCAGGAGACCGAGCAGGTGCAGGAGGCGGACGACCGCCTCCTGCGCCTCGCCGCGGACTTCGACAACTACAAGAAGCGGGCCGCGCGCGAGCGCCAGGAGTACGTCGCGTTCGCGAACGAGCGGCTCGTGAAGGAGCTGCTGCCGATCCTCGACGACCTCGAGCGTGCGCTGCAGGCTGCGAACGAGCACGAGGAGGCGACGCTCGAGGAGGGCGTCGCGCTCGTGCACCGCTCGCTCGCGCAGCTGCTCGCGCGCAACGGCGTGAAGGAGATCGACACGAACGGCGCCTTCGACCCGCACGTCCACGAGGCGCTGCTCGCGCAGCCGTCCGAGGACGCGGAGAGCGGCGCCGTCATCGACGTCGTGCAGAAGGGCTACACGATCGGCGACCGCGTCGTCCGTCCCGCGAGAGTGATCGTCGCCGAGTGATGCCGAGCCTCTACGACACGCTCGAGGTGAAGAAGGGCGCCTCCGACGAGGAGATCAAGAAGGCGTACCGCAAGCTCGCGCGCAAGTACCACCCGGACGCGAACGGCGGCGACAAGGCCGCCGAGGAGCGCTTCAAGGAGGTGCAGACCGCGTACGACGTGCTTTCGGACCCGGAGAAGCGCAAGCAGTACGACCGTTTCGGCTCGCAGAACGGACGGCCCGGTCCTGGTCCGACGGGTGGCCCGACCGTCGACTTCGGCGACTTCGACTTCGGCGACATCTTCGGCGGCCTCTTCGGCGGCGGCGCCGCGCGCACGCGCGCCGCGCGCCAGCCCGTGCGCGGTCACGACGTGGAGACGGAGGTGCATCTCTCCTTCGAGGACTCGCTGCGCGGCGCCGAGGCGAAGGTCCCCGTCGAGGTCACGACCGCCTGCCGCGAGTGCGCGGGCACCGGCGCGCGCCCCGGAACGGCGCCGGTCATCTGCCCGGAGTGCAACGGACGCGGCGTCACCTCCGAGAACCAGGGCATGTTCGCGTTCTCGCAGCCGTGCCCGCGCTGCCGCGGAAACGGCACCGTCATCGAGCAGCCGTGCACGCACTGCCACGGCAGCGGCCGCGAGCGGCGCATCAAGACGTACACGGTGAAGATCAAGCCCGGCGTCAAGGACGGGACGAAGATCCGCCTGAAGGGCAAGGGCGAGGCCGGCGAGAACGGCGGGCCGGCCGGCGACCTGCTCGTCGTCACGCGCGTGGCCGAGTCGCCCGTCTACGAGCGGCGCGGCGACAACCTCGTCGTCGACGTTCCCGTCTCGTATGCGACCGCCGC
>JAFALP010000249.1 GCA_019234175.1 Actinomycetota bacterium
GACGTCGCGCTCCTGCAGGGCCCGGATGGCGCCGCGGATGGCGGAGAGGACGCGCTGACCCTCCTCCTGGAGCTGCGCTTCGATCTGGTCGAGAGACTCGTCGATTGCCACCGCGACACCGTACACCCGAAGGGATGGGGGGCTTCAGTGTACGACACCACTCCGTAACCGGGCTGCAACAACCCGTTTTCCCACCCGCTTCGGGCACCGCCGTACGTTGGCCCCGAACCCACGGAGGAGGACTTTCACATGCCGAGACTCGGCGCTTCGATTCGAATCACACTCGCGTTGGCGGTCGCTGCGGCCGTCGCGGTCACCGTCACCACGGCGGCGGGCGCAACGCGCGCGACCACCCTCAACGGCGCCGGCTCGTCGCTCATCGCACCGGCCATCGCCGTCTGGGCACCGGCGTACGCGAAGGCGGCCGGTGTGGAGATCAACTACTCGGCGGTCGGCAGCGGCGCCGGCATCGCGGCGATCACGGCCAAGACGGTCGACTTCGGCGCGAGCGACGCTCCGCTCTCCGACAGCCAGGCGTCCGCCTGCGGTGACTGCGTGCAGATCCCCTGGGCGCTGTCGGCCACGGTCCCGACCTACAACATCCCCGGCCTGCACAGCGGTCAGCTGAGGCTCGACGGCCCGACGCTGGCCAAAATCTACCTCGGCCAGATCACGAACTGGAGCGACCCGGCCATCAAGAAGCTGAACCCGGGCACGTCCCTCCCGAACCTGACCATCACCACGATCCACCGCAGCGACGGATCGGGTGACACGTACGCCTTCACCGACTATCTCTCGCACGTGAGCCCGCAGTGGGCCTCGCAGGTCGGCAACGCGACGTCCGTCGCGTGGCCCGGCGGGGTGGGCGGCGCGAAGAACGCGGGCGTCGCGGCGGCCATCGCCTCCACGCCCGGCTCGATCGGCTACATCTCGGTCGCGTACGTCATCCAGAACCACCTCGACTGGACGAAGATGAAGAACGCGGCCGGCAACTTCGTGCTCGCGAGCGCTCCCGACATCGAGGCGGCCGCCCAGACCGTGAAGTCGGTCCCGGCCGGCAACAAGATGTCCATCGTCGATCCGCCGGCGAGCGCGTCGAAGGCTTGGCCGCTCTCGACGTTCACGTACGTGATCGTCCACACGACGAGCCCGCAGTCGTCCGATCTGCGCCACTTCATCTTCTGGGCGCTCAGCCCGAAGGCGCAGAAGCTGATCAACAACTCGTTCCTCGTCTTCGCCCCCATCCCGAAGGTCGTTCTCGTGGCGGCGGAGAAGACGCTCAACCAGGTCCACTCGTAGGGCCGAGTGGCCTCGGTCGACGTAACGCCTGATGCACCCCGCCGCTCCTTTCAGGGGCGGCGGGCGCATCTTGGCGATGTGATCCTGCAGGGCGTCGCCGGCCTGGCGGCCGCCGGCGCCACCTCGCTCGTCATCCTGATCGCCTGGAAGGTGGTCGACGGCGCGCGTCCGTCGATCTCGAAGTTCGGCCTCGCGTTCGTCTGGCACGACGTCTGGAACCCGGTCGTCGGCCGCGAGGCGTACGGCGCCGCCAGCTTCCTGTTCGGCACCGTCATCACGTCGTTCTTCGCGCTCCTCATCGCGACGCCGCTCGCGCTCGGAATCGCGCTCTTCCTCACCGAGCTGGCGCCGCGCGTCGTCCGCGGCCCGGTGACCGCCCTCGTGGAGACGCTCGCGGCGGTGCCGAGCGTCGTCATCGGCCTGTGGGGCATCCTCGTGCTCGGCCCCGCGCTGCGCTCCAACATCGAGCGCTGGCTGCACTCGGGCCTCGGCTTCATCCCCCTCTTCGGCCACGCGTCGGCGGCCGGCGCGAGCATCTTCACGGCGATCGTGGTGCTGTCGATCATGATCCTGCCGATCGTCTCGAGCATCAGCCGCGAGCTCTTCCTCGGCGTCCCGCCCGAGCTGAAGGAAGGCGCGCTCGCGCTCGGCACGACGCGCTGGGAGATGGTGCGCGGCGTCATGTTCCCGTACGCGCGCGGCGGCATCGCCGCGGCGCTCATCCTCGGCCTCGGCCGCGCGATGGGCGAGGCGATCGCGGTGACGCAGGTCATCGGCGGCGGCACCGTCATCTCCTGGAACCTCTTCAACCAGGGCGACACGCTCGCGAGCAAGATCGCCGCCGAGTACCAGGGGGCGACGTCGAACCTCGAGGTCGCGTCGCTCATCTACCTGGGGCTCATCCTGCTCGTGCTCTCGCTCGCGGCGAACCTCGTCGCGCAGACGATCGTGCGGCGCTCGGCGCGCAAGCATGGCGTCACACGCGGAGGCCGGGCGTGAGCACCCCGGCGCTGACCGCCCGCTCGCTCCATCACGACCACCTCCGTCGCCGCAAGGCGGTCAACAAGGGCATGGAGGTGCTCGCGTGGATCGCCGCGACGATCGCGATCCTCGTCCTCGGGATCGTCGTCTACGACGTCGGCCGCCGTGGCTGGTCCGAGCTGAACCTGAACCTGATCACGAAGCAGCCCATCCCGTTCAGCTTCACGAACGCGCCGCAGGGCCTGTCGAACGCCTTCGCAGGCACGCTCGTCATCGTCGCCATCGCAACGATCATGGCGCTCCCGGTCGGCATTCTCGTCGCCATCTACCTGAACGAGTTCGCGCCGCCCTCGATCCGCAACGGCGTCGGCCTCGCCATCGACGTGCTCGCCGGCGTCCCGGCGATCGTCATCGGCATCTTCGTCTACGGGCTCCTCGTCGTCGGCGGCGGCGGGCAGAGCGGGCTGAAGGGCTCGTTCGCGCTCGCGATCCTCATGCTCCCGTTCGTCTCGCGAACGACGATGGAGGTCCTGTCGCTCGTCCCCAACTCGCTGCGCGAGGCGAGCCTCGGGCTCGGGATCCCCCAGTGGCGGACGACGCTCAGCATCGTGCTGCCGCGGGCCATCGGAGGCATCCTCACCGGCACGGTCCTCGCGGTCGCCCGCGTCGCCGGCGAGACCGCCCCGCTCCTCTTCACCTCCTCGCTCGTCGGCAACCAGACGAGCTGGAACCCGCTGCACGCCCTCCAGAGCGTGCCCCTCGCGATCTTCGAGCTGTCCGAGTCTCCCGACCCGAAGGATCACGCCCGCGCCTGGGCCG
>JAFALP010000031.1 GCA_019234175.1 Actinomycetota bacterium
GGCCGAGCAGCTCACTCTCGCTATGTGATTGCCTGCCACCCCCGTAGAATCGAGCGGCCGTGACGACATCCGAGATCACAACGCTGATCGTCGACGACCACGAGGTCGTGCGCGATGGGCTCCGTCTCTCGCTGAGCCGCGCACCGCACATCCGTGTGATCGGCGAAGCGGCCGACGGCGAAGCGGCCGTCGAGCTTGCCGAGCGGCGCAAGCCCAACGTCGTGATCATGGACGTCCGCATGCCGGGCATGGACGGGCTCGAGGCGACGAAGCTCCTCACCGAGCGCGTCCCCGACAGCGCGGTCCTCATCTTCACGGCGTACAGCGAGCGCAGCCTCCTCAGCCGCGGCCTCGAGTCGGGCGCGAAGGGCTACGTCCTCAAGGAGGCGCCGCACGAGACGCTCCTCCGCGCGATCGAGAAGGTCGCGAGCGGCGAGGGCTACGTCGATCCCGCGCTCATGCCGGCGTTCCTCACCGGCAAGGACAAGGACGACATGCTCACCTCGCGCGAGCGGGAGATCCTCCAGCTCCTCGCCGACGGCATGTCGAATGCGGACGTTGCGACGAAGCTCTTCATCAGCCAGGAGACGGTGAAGAGCCACGTGCGGCACATCCTCGCCAAGCTCGAGGCGGACACGCGCACGCACGCGGTCGCGATCGCGCTGCGGGAAGCGATCATCGATTAACGACGGGCCGCGCCCGACCGAAGAGATCCTCGCCGCCGAGCAGGACGAGCGCCGGCGCATCGCACTGTTCCTCCACGACGGCCCCGTGCAGTCGCTCGCGGGCGTCGCGCTCATGCTCGACGCCGCCGCCAACTTCCTCGAGCGCGGCGAGAACGACCAGGCGGGCGAGGTGCTGACGCGCGCGCTCGAGCGCACGCGCCTGACGATCGGCGAGCTGCGCGATCTCTCGTTCAACCTCGAGCCGGTCGTCCTCCGCGATCACGGCATCAGCACGGCGCTGCACGCGCTGGGAGACGACCGCGGCGCCGGGATCGCCGTCACCATCGACGTCGCCGCCGCCGAGCGGCTCGGCGAGCGGACGCAGGCGGCGCTGTACGCGATCGTGCGCGAAGCGCTCGAGGGAGCGATTCGCCGCGGGCCGCCGACCGTGTTCTCCGTCCGCGTGCGGCCGGAGGACGACGGGACGCTCGCGGTCGAGATCCACGACGACGCGCCCGGCGAACGCCGGCGCCGTTCCCTCGAGGTGCTGTCGGAGCGTGCGCGCACGCTCGGCGCTGCGCTGCGCGTCGAGCAGGAGGAGGAGGGCACGACGATGGTGCTCAGCCTCCCGGAATATCCGCGGGGCGAGTAGGATCCGCGCCGCGATGGCGGACGGGCATCTTCTCTACGTCTGGAGCACGTCCGGCTACGAGCTGCGCGAGGAGCCGGGCGACGTGCCCGCGGTCGGCGCGGCGATCGAGCAGGACGGGCGCACGTTGCACGTGACGAAGGTCGGCCCGTCGCCGCTGCCGAACGACCGGCGGCTGTGCGCGTACCTCACCGACTAGAGGCTGCGTCCTCGGCGGCCGCGAGGCCGAGCACGAGCGCCTGCGCGAGGCCGCTCGAGTAGCCGCCCGTGGCGACCCCGCCGACGTCGACGCCTGCCGCCCACACGCCCTCGAGCCCGCGCACACGCGCGTTTGCATCCACGCGGAGGCCGCCGATCGTGTGCGTGAGGCCTGCGCGAACGTGCACGGCGATGCGGCCGTCCCTCCGCACGACGACGGTGCCGCCCGCGGCGCGCGCGGCCTCGATGTGCTCGTTCGTGTGCTCGACGACGTACCACGCGCTCGGGCCGATGAGCTGCGCGAGGTCGTTCTCGTGCCACGCCACCTTCCGTGGCGTGATGTCGCGCCCCTCGTCGGTGAGGACGCGCGCCTCGGCGCCGTAGAGCTGCGCCAGCCGGACGAAGTCCTCCTCGTGGATGCGCGCGGGACGTGCCGGCATCACGCGCCCGTAGAACTCCCCCATCCCGTGCGTCACCTCGGCGCCCTGCGCGAGCGCCCAGTCGAGGCCGTCGCCGGAGCTCCACGGGTTCGCGCGCAGGAAGAGGCCGCGCTCCTCGGCGAGCCTCCGTCCGAAGCCGCCGGTGGCGAGCACGAGTGGCGACGGCGCGTCCGCCGGAAACGGCGTCTGCAGCCGCACGTCCACGCGCGACGCGAGGAGCTCGGTCAGCGCACGCGGATCGAAGCGCTTCCCGGTCGTGCGCCGGTTCTCCGTGTCCTGCCACACCGGCTCCGCGCCGAGCGACACGAGCCACGCGAGCGCGTCGTCGAGCCGCTCCCACACGAGGCGCTGCAGCTCCTCCTCGCCGCCGGGACAGTCCGCGCGGAAGTCCTCCCACTCGAGGTGCCGCCAGACCACGCAGCTCGAGAGGAGCATCGAGCCGCCGGCGCGGCTGCCCTTCTCGACGACGACGGCATCGAGCCCGAGCTCGCGGGCGCGCACGGCGGCGACGAGCCCCGCCATTCCGGCGCCTGCGACGAGCACTCAGGTGAGCGAGAACGTCGGCTTGTGCTCGACGTACTCGAGCCGCACGCTCTCGGGACCGCGCAGGAAGACCGCGTAGGTGTTCGGCGCGTCGACGACGTTGTCGATGCCCACGCCGAGGTCGTTCGCGGCGGCGATGTGCTCGTCCGCCGAGTCGACGAGCACGGCGATGTGGTTGAGCAGCGGCTTCTCGGGAGCGCCCGGGTCGCCGGAGTGGAACTCGACGAACGCGCCGCCCACCCCGACGCGCGGGCATCGGGAGGCCCCGGGCGGGGCGGGATCGAATCCGAGCATGGCGTACTCGGCCGCGGTCTCCTCCGGCGTCGCCGAGTACAGCGCGACGTGGTCGAGGTCGTAGTCGACGTCGGTGGGCGCTTGGACGACGCCGAGACGCACGCCCTCGGAGAGGTCGTACCACCGCTCGCCGCCGGGGAGACGTGCGACGCGGAGCGCCACGTGCTTCAGCGCACCGCGCTCGCGCGGCCCCTCGGCGGCGAACAGCGTCAGCTTGCCGCGGCGCGCATCCGACCCGACGAGCGTGAATGCGTCGGTGCGGTCGATCACGTGCATACCGAGCTCCGTCGTCACGAAGTCGGCGATGGTGTCGCGGTCGGCGAGCCAGTACGCGACGTGGTCGAGCTTGGTCGGGTTCACACCGGCAGCGTAGGTCATTTCCTCCGGTCTACGGCGCGCTGCAGCTGCTGCTTGTTCATGCGCGAGCGTCCGGCGATGTTCATCCGCTTCGCCTCGTTGTACAGCTGCTCCTTCGTGCGGCCCCGCGGGCCGCTCGTGCCGGAGCGCTTCCCGCCCCGGTGGCCGGACGACACGTCGGTGCGCGAGAGCCGCGACGAGGTCTTCGCCTCGCCGCTCCGCGCCCGTTCCTTGTTGACCGTCCGGGCTGCGATCTCCTTCGACCGCTTCAGTGAGCGCCCTTGCTTGCGCTCGCTGTCCTTGATGTGCTCGTACTGCCGTTCTCGCTTGTCGGACCATGCCTGCTGAGGCATAGGGCATCCCTCCTTTGCAGGAGAAACGCGCACCAGGCTGAGGGAGTTACTCGATCGGCTCGTTGTGGACGTCGTTCTCGACCGCGTACTTCTCGGTGAGCTCGTTCACGACGCCCATGCCCTTGGGGAAGGCGTAGTTGATCTCGACGAACGCATTCCACTTGTCCGGGAGCGCGTCCTCGGGGAAGATCGCCTCGACCGGGCACTCGGGCTCGCAGGCGCCGCAGTCGATGCACTCCTCGGGGTCGATGACGAGGATCCGGTCCGCCTCGTGGATGCAGTCCACGGGGCAGACGTCCACGCAGGAACGGTCTTTGATGTCGATGCAGGGCTCGGCGATGATGTAGGTCACGCGGCCACTCTAGTGGACGCGCCCGAGCTCAATCCGGAGAACCGATCAGCTCCGTGACGATCTCCGGCACGCGTTCGACGAGCGCCGACTTCGCGAGCACCTGGTCGAATCCCGCGGCGTTCGCGGCGCGCAGGCCGGAGGTGTCGGTGTGATTCGTGTACCCGACGATCGGCACGTCCGGATACGTGTCGGCGACCTCCTCGGGATCGATCCGCGCGATGTCGCAGATGACGAGATCGGGGTCGTCGGTGTGGTCCACGGTGACGAGGCGATGTCCCGGAAGGAGCGCCTCGAGCTTCCCGCGGAAGAACAGGTCGACCCCACAGAGCAGGATCGTTGCCATGGTGACAAGGTTAGAGGGAGATGCACGACCCATACAAGGCGGGGCTCGAGCACATCCGCGCCGGCCGCTGGTTCGAGGCGCACGAGGAGCTCGAGACCGCCTGGCGCGAGGCGCCCCCGGAGGAGCGCGACTTCTACCAGGGGCTCGTCCACGTGGCGGTGGCCTGGTATCAGCACGGGCGCGGCCGGCCGGTGGCGACGGAGCGGCAGCTGGAGAAGGCGCTGCGGCGGCTCGAGGCGTTCGAGCCGGAGCACCGCGGCGTCGACGTCCGTGCGCTGCGCTCGCAGCTCGCGGAGCTGCGCGGGTCGCTCGACCTAGGGGGACGTCAGCCCGATGGCATCTAGCGTCCGGTTCACCGCCACGTGCAGCCACCAGTCGCGGTGGAAGAACAGGAGGAGGCCGAGCGCGACGAGGGTCACGCCGCTTCCCACCTGGATGATCGAGTAGCGGTTCCGCAGCCAGCGAAAACCGGACATCGCGCGTCCGAAGGCGACGCCGGCGGTGAGGAACGCGGCCCCGAGGCCGAGCGCGTACGCCGCCAGGAGCGCCGCGCCCTTCAGCAGCGTCCCTGTGCTGCTCGTGAGCACGAGCACGGCGGCGAGCACGGTGCCGATGCACGGGGCTGCGCACACGGCGAACGCGCCGCCGAGCAGCGCGCGCGAGCCGCGCCGGCGCGCTCCGGCGAGCAGGCCGGGCGCGAGCACGCGGTCGGGCACGGGGAGCAGCCCGACGAACGCGAGGCCGAGCACGACGAGGACGAAGCCGGCGATGTCGGTCTGCGCACTCGTCGAGACGGCGTTGCCGATCTCCGCCGCGCCTGCGCCGACGGCGACGAAGACGACCGTGAAGCCGAGGATGAACGGGATGCTCGCGACCACGACGCGGCGTGCGGCGCCGGTGCGCGCGAGCTCGCCGGGTGCGACGCCGGAGACGGCGGAGAGGTAGCCGGGCACGAGGGGGAGCACGCACGGCGTGACGACGGACGCGTAGCCGGCGCCGAACGAGACGAGGAGGCGGACGAGCATCAGTCCAGGCCGGCGAGGAGCTCGTCGAGCCGGCGTTCGGTCTCGGGGTCGAGCGGGTCCTCCCCGGGCTCGTCGTCGGGCCCGCGCGTTCTGCTCCACCGCCACACGCCCACGGCGAGAAGCGCGGCGCCCGCGAGCACGCTGCCGATCGGCAGCCACCACGCGAGCAGGTCGAACCCCTTGTGCGGCGGCGCGGCGAGGATCCCCTGCCCGAAGTTCCCGACGAGCTCGTTCTCGATCTGCTGGGCCGTCCAGCACTGCGCGATCCGCTTCGAGATCTGCGCCTTGATCTGCTGCGCCGCCGGCGCCTCCGACATGTCGAGCGTCGTGTGACAAGTCGGGCACATGATCTGGCCCTCGAGATACGAGAGCGACGTCTTCGGATGCGCGCACGCGGCGGCTGCCGGGCCGGCGATCACGAGCGCGGCCGCCGCGGCCGCGAGCGCCTTCACGATCACCGGTCGAGCGCCGCCTCGATGCCGTCGTGGAACGCCGCCGCCTGGTTCGTGATCGTCCCGATGATGTGCGAGCCGACGAGCCGCCCCTGCCGGTCGATGAAGTACGTCTCGGGGACGCCGGTCAGCCCGTACTTGTTGCCGACCATCCCGGAGCCGTCCTGCACGGTCGGGTAGGTGATGCCGTGGTGCGACAGGAAGGTGCGCGCGTCGCTCGAGACGTCGTGGTAGTCGACGCCGACGAAGACGACGCCCTGCGAGCGGTACTGATTCCACGCCTGCTCGAGCATCTTCGCCTCGCCCTTGCACGGGACGCACCACGAGGCCCAGAAGTTGAGGACGACGGGCTTGCCGCGAAGCGACGCGAGCGTCACCTTGCCGGTTCCGTCGATGCGCTTGAGGTCGAACGCAGGCGCGGGGCCGCCGATCTTCGGCGGATGCGTCTGATGCGTCAGCCGCCAGATGAGAAGCCCGAGCAGCCCCGCGACGGCGGCGAGCGCGATCGCCTGCCCGGTGAGCTTCAGCGTCCTCGTCACGCCGGCACGATGAAGACGGGAGTGCCCACCGCGACGTGGTCGAAGAGCCATTCGGCGTCGGGCACGAGCATGCGGATGCATCCGTGCGACTCGGAGTACCCGATCGACGCGGGCTCGTCCGTCCCGTGGATGCCGACCCCCGGCGAGTCGATGCCCATCCAGCGCGTGCCGAGCGGGTTGTCCGGCCCCGGCGGCACCGGCTTCAGGCCCTTCGCCCACGCGTCCTGCGTCGGCGGGTACCACGTCGGGTCCTTCCACTTGACGACGATGTGGAACTGGCCGAGCGGCGTCGGGTAGATCGCCTGGCCGGTGGCGACGTGGAACTGCCGCACGTACCTGTCGCCGCGGTAGAGCGTCAGGAGGTTGGACGCGCGGCGGATGACGATGACCGGGCCGATCGTCGACTCGCTCGTCTGCGGCTGGATCACCTTCGCGGGGACCGCGATGGGCGCGCGGGTGCCGTGCACGAGCTCGTCGATGAGCATCGCCGCTGCCGGACCCTGCTCGATCTCGATGCCGGCCAGCGACGGCGTCACGAGCGGCCGCTCGTTGCGCAGGAGCAGGCGCGACGAGCTCGCCTTGTGATCGAGACGCGCAGCGAGCTGCTTCACGTACGCGCGCACGCGCGTGCGGTCGACGCCCGCGCGCAGTCCCAGCGTCGCGTCCGGCTGTGCGGCGAGCGCAGCGGCGACGCCGGTGCTCGCGTAGATCCTCACGCCGAGCGCTGCCGGCGACACCATGACCTTCGTCCCGTGAATGAGGAGTACGACCGGCCGCGAGAACTGCTGCGTCACGGCGCTGACGGCATCGTCGACGGAGAGCCCGCCGATCGCCACCCCGCCGAGGAAGACCCCGTCCGGGACCGTCTGCTCCGGCGTCGTGGTCGTGGCCGGAGGCGCGTCGGCGAGCGCCGGCGTGGCGACCACGAGGGCGAGGCACATCGTGAAGAGGAGTCCGGCGCGTGTCACGAGGTCAGGAAGATCCCCGGGTCGTCGCTGATGATACCGTCGGCGCCCATTTCGGCCAGGCTGCGAGCCAGGTCCGGTTCGTTCACGGTCCAGACGAGGACGGCAGCGCCGCGGTCGTGGCAGACGGCGACGACGGCCGGGCTCATCACCGTCCAGTTGAGCGTGGCGGCGGAGGCGCCGACGGCGCGGAGCCGGGACGGCAGTCGTCGCGGCAGGGCGGCGCGCATGGCGGCGAGGCCGGCACGGACCGCCGGGCGCAGGACGCGCCGCCGGGCGAGGCCGAGGCGGTCGTCCGGATAGGTGTACGAGCGCTGCAGGCCGGGCGCGGCCGCGGCGAACGCGGCCAGGATCGGGAGCGAGAACGAGCTGACGAACGCTCGGTCGGCGAGGCCGTGGCCGCGCACCGCCTCGGCGACCTCGCGCTCCAGCCCCGGCGCCTTGATGTCCAGCTGCACGGCGAGGCCGCCTCGCGCCGCGGCGAGGAGGCCGTCGTCGAGCGAAGGCGCGTCCGGCGGTATCGCCGGGCCGTGCGCGAGGACGATCGACCCGTCGGCGCCGCGCGACACGTCGAGCTCGACCGCGTCGAGGCCGGCGCGCGCCGCCGCCTCGATCGCAGCGACGGAGTTCTCGGGCGCGACCGCGGCGGCGCCGCGGTGCCCGACGCGCAGGACGCCGCCGTCGCCTCGATGGAGCTGCATCACGTCCGGCGGATGACGACGACCGCGAGGTCGTCCGACAGATCGCCGTCGGCGAACGACCGCGCGTCGCGCGCGATCGTCCGCGCGAGCGCGTGCGGCGCCAGCTCGCGGTGGGTGCGCAGCAGCTCGTCGAGCCGCTCGACCCCGTAGAGCTCCGAGTTCCGCCGGGCCTCGATCACACCGTCTGTGTACATGACGATGGTCGATCCGGGCGGCAGCTCGATGCGCCGCTCCTCGTACCCCTGGCCTTCCTCGATTCCGAGCGCGAGGCCGCGCGTCTCGAGCCCGTGCACGCTGCCGTCCGGGAGGACGACTCGCGGCGGCGGATGGCCGGCCCCCGACGCCGCCACCTCACCGCGCGCGCCGTCGATGGCGAGGTACGTCATGGTGATGAACTTCCCGGTGGCGATCTCGTCCACGATGACGTCGTTGGCTGCGGCGAGGAAGTCGGCCGGCTCGGGATGCTCCCGCGCGAGCGAGCGGAACACGAACTTCGCCATCGCCATGTCGGCGGTCGCCTCGACGCCGTGGCCGGTGACGTCGCCGAGCACGACGGCAAGCCGACCGTCGTCGAGCTCGACGAAGTCGTAGACGTCGCCGCCGACGTCGACGCGCGCCGAGGACTCGTACACCTCGCCGACCTCGAGGCCGGCGACGGACGGGCGCGAGCGCGGCAGCAGCGAGCGCTGCATCGTGTCCGCGAACGCCTTTTGCTGCTGATACAGGCGTGCGTTGTCGATCGCGAGCGCCGCCTGTCCCGCGATCGCCACCGCGGCGTCGACGGCCTCGTTCGTGATCGGGCTCCCGGGGCGGAACGAGACGATGCCGAGCGACGCGATCACCTCCGCCGGCGTCGCCACGGGCACGGTGGCGCCGGTCCAGCCCCGCTCGAGGAACGGCGCGAGCAGGTCGGGCGCCTCTCCGAGCCCCGGGCGCCGGCGGAGGCGGAACGGCATCCGTTCCCGGAAGAGGCGCTGGATCTGCGACGCGCCGAACGGCGCCGGGCGGAAGAGGATGGCGCGGACGGCGGCGTCCATCCCCGGGTCCTTGACGTGCAGCGCGCGCGGCTCGAGCTTCTCGCGCCGCTCGTCGGGCATGCGAATGATGGCGGCGTCGACGTCGAGCACGTCGACGACCGTGCGTGCGAGTGCCTCCAGCGTCGCCTCGAGCGAGAGGCTCTGCGCGAAGGAGCGCGAGATCTCGTACAGCGCGCCGAGCCGGCGCGCGGCGTCGCGTTCCGAGGCGAGCGCGGCTTCGCGCTGGCTCGAGAGCTCCGCCGTGCGCTCGTGCAGCTGCGCGTTCTGCACCGCGACGGCGAGCTGGGCGGCGAGCGCGCCGAGAAGCGCGATCCCGCTCTCGCCCGGGCTGAGGCCGGGTTCCGGATACACGGCGAGCAGGCCGATCACCTCGTCGCGCACGACGAGCGGCGCGCCGACGGCGGCGCCGATGTTCGCGTCGCGCACGGCGTCGCGCACGTCTGCGAGCCTCGTGTCGGTGGGGGCGTCGGCGACGTCGACCAGCGGGCGGAAGCGCCGGGCAGGGCCGATGCCGAGCTCGAGCAGCCGTTCGGCGACGCGGGTGTGGGGCCCCGTGACGCCGTGCCCCGCGGCGGGGACGAGCCGGTCGCCGTCGCGGAGGTAGACGGCGACGTGCTCCACCGCGAGCAGGTCGGCGATCTGCTCGACGGCGGTCTCGAGCGTGTGCGCGAGCGAGAGCTCGGCCGTCGCCTGTCCGACCACGGCGAGCAGCGAGCGCGCGCGCGTCAGCTCCAGCTCGAGCTCGCGCGCCTCCACGCCGGTCCGCAGCGCGTGCGCGGCGCGGACGCCGAACGTCGTGAGCCGCTCGAGCTCGTCGCTCCCGGGCTCGGCGCCCGCGGGGAAGAGCAGCTGCAGGAACCCGATGGGCGGCTCGCCGAGCGGAAGCGTCGTCGAGACGCCGGCGCCGCCGGGAAGCCGCGAGGACGACACCGCGTGGATGCCGCCTGCGTCCTCCAGCGCGGACGTGGCGACCGAGGGCGCGTCCTCGAGGTCGGCGCCGGGGACGAGGCCGTGCAGGCCCATGAGCTCGAGCGTCCCGTCCGGGCCGCGCTGCCAGAGCAGGCCGACGGACGCGCCGAGCGCGCTCGCCGCCAGGCGGACGA
>JAFALP010000012.1 GCA_019234175.1 Actinomycetota bacterium
GCTCGTCCCGCCGCCGGACCTCGCCGGCCGCGAGGCGATCCTGCACGTGCACACGCGCAGCAAGCCGCTTGCCGCGGACGCCGACCTGAACACGGTCGCGCGGCAGACGAGCGGCCTCACCGGCGCCGAGCTCGCGAACATCTGCAACGAGGCGGCGATCTTCGCCGGCCGCCGCGGCGACGTGTACGTCACGCAGCGCGACTTCGACAACGCCATCGAGCGCGTCGTCGCCGGCCTGCAGCAGAAGAAGGTCCTCACCGACAAGGAGCGCCGCATCCTCGCCTTCCACGAAGGCGGCCACGCGCTGATGGCGCACCTGATGGGCTCCGCCATGGAGCTGCAGAAGGTGACGATCGTCTCGCGCGGCGAGGCGCTCGGGTACGCGTTCTACCTTCCCGAGGAAGACCGCTATCTCCACACGAAGGAGGAGCTCGTCGACCGCATGGTGGTCGCGCTCGCCGGCCGCGCAGCGGAAGAGGTCGTGTTCGGCCGCGTCACGAACGGCGCCGCGAACGACCTCGAGAAGGTGACGGAGATCGCGCGTTCGATGGTGTTCGAGTGGGGAATGTCGGAGTCGGTCTCGTCGCGCACGCTGCGCGCCGACAACTACGCGCTCTCGGAGGAGACGAAGCGGTTGCGCGACAACGAGCAGGCGCTCCTCACCGACAGCGCCTACTCGGAGGCGCTCCGCCTGCTGAAGAAGCACCGCGTCCCGCTCGACCGCCTCGCGTCCGCGCTCCTGGAGAAGGAGACGCTCGTCCGCGAGGAGGTCGTGGCGCTGCTCGAGGACGTCGAGCCCGAGTCGCGGGCCTCGGAGTCGGTGGGCGTGCCGCGCGTCGTCGAACGCGCCTGACGGTACGATCGACCGCGTGGAGGCACGCGGCATCCATCACGTCGGTGTCGCCGTCGACGATCTCGACGAGGCGGTGCGGACGTACGAGCGCCTGCTCGGCGGCCGTGTCGAGCACCGCGTCCGCGTCGAGGACCAGGGGGTCGAAGCCGTCTCCATGCGGATCGGCGACGGCCGGGTGGAGCTGCTCTCGCCGCTCGGTGCGGACACGCCCGTCGGCAGGTTCCTCGCCAACCGCGGGCCCGGCATGCATCACGTCGCGTACGCGGTCGACGACGTCGGCGCCGCGCTGCGGGATCTCGCCGGCGAGGGCGCCGAGCTGATCGACGCGGAGCCGCGCCGCGGGATGTTCGGCCTCGAGGTGGCGTTCGTCCATCCGGATTCGGTTCACGGTGTTCTCACGGAGGTGGTCGCAAATGGCTGAAGAGCGTGTACGCGTGGAAGTCGGGTTCCAGGGCGGTCAGGTGGTCGGCGCGTTCGTGACGCGGGCGTCTGCGGACGACCTCGAGCGTGCGCTGCACAGCGACGGGCCGCGGGTCGTCGTCCTGGACACCGAGGAGGGCCCGTACCACGTGGTGGTGCCGGAGGTCGCATACCTGCGCCGCTTCAGCCGCGCGGCCCGCGTCGGCTTCACCGCCGCGTGACCGAGGGGGTTACGCCGACACCCCGCGCGGGGAACCACTGACTGATGAGTGGAGCAGCGGCCGAGAAGCCGCCGCGCGAGTCGACCGAGAACGTCCGCCGCCTGGTGGACCGCGCCCAGCAGGGCGACAGAGACGCGCTCGAGGAGCTCTACCTCATCCATTTCGACCGCATCTACGGCTACCTGCACATGAGCGTCGGCAACCGCCACGACGCGGAGGACCTGACGACGCAGACGTTCCTGAAGATGCTCGAGTCGATCAACCGGTTCCGCTGGCAGTCGGCCCCGTTCTCGGCGTGGCTGTTCCGGATCGCGCACAACCTGGCGATGGACCACTTCCGCGCGCACAGGCGCTGGCAGCCGGAGGAGGAGGTGCCGGAGCCGCCGGGCTCGGAGGAGCCGTCCGCGGAGGCGGTGGCGATGCGCTCCATCGGCCGGCAGTCGATGCTGGAGATGATCGACACGCTCTCGCCCGAGCAGCAGCAGGTGCTGACGCTCAAGTTCGTCTTCAACTTCGCGAACGCCGACGTCGCCACGATCCTCGGCAAGACCGAGGGTGCGATCAAGTCGCTGCAGCATCGCGCGCTCGCCACTCTTCAGAAGCAAGTCACAGAGAAGCCCTAGGCTCTCCACATGGCGGTGGAGATCGGCATCGTCGGGCTGCAGAGCTCGGGCAAGTCGACGCTGTTCGCGGCGCTCACGGGCGCCCGCGGCGAGGTCGGGATGGCGGCGATCCCGGACCCGCGGCTACAGCAGCTGGCCGACGTCGTGCACGCGCGCAAGGTGACGCCGGCGGCGATCCGCGTCGTCGAGGTGCGCGGGACCGGCCCCGAGCTGCTCGGCAAGCTGCGGCAGGTGGACGCGCTCCTCGTCGTCCTCGACGACTTCTCCGGGACGCGTGTCCCCGAGGACGACCTGGAGACGCTGAAGCTCGAGCTGCTCGTCGCCGACCGCGACCACGTCGAGCGCCGTCTCGAGCGCGTGGCGAAGCAGGCGAAGTCGGGCGACGCCAAGCTGAAGCGCGAGGCCGCCGATCTCGAGCGCCTGCTCGCGCACCTCGACTCGGGCCAGACGCTCGCCGACTGGAACGAGGAGCTGCCGCCCGAGCTCGAGCCGCTCACGACGAAGCCGCTGCTCGCGGTCGTGAACGGCCCGAACGGAATCGACCTCAAGCTGGAGACCGAGCTAGCGGAGATGCCCGACGAGGAGGCGGCAGAGTTTCGCGGCGGCGGCGAGTCCGCGCTCGCGTCGATCGTGCGGCGGCTGGCGGAGACGCTCAATCTGATCACGTTCTTCACCGCGGGCGAGAAGGAGACGCGTGCGTGGACGCTCCGGCGCGGGGAGACGGCGCTCGATGCCGCCGCGACCATCCACTCCGATATCGCCCGCGGCTTCATCCGCTGCGAGGTGACGCGGTGGGACGACTTCGTCGCCGGCGGCAAGGAGCGCCTCGAAGGCA
>JAFALP010000099.1 GCA_019234175.1 Actinomycetota bacterium
CGCCGAAGGAGACGCGGTCGATGACGATCATGAAGAGCGGCACGGTCGCGACGATGAGCGCGGTCAGCCCGGTTGAGACGTGCTTCACCGCGAACGCGACGGCGCCCGTCTCGACCACGAGCAGGAGGCCGCCGACGAGCGCGGCCGCGCGCCACTGCGCGCGTCCGGGCCGCTCGGCGGCCAGCTCGCCGCGGCGGTGCGCCCAGGCGAGCATGATCGCGCCGGCGACGAGGAACCGGATCGAGAGCATGAGGAGCGGCGGGAGCGCCCGGTCGGCGACCTCGATGGCGAGGTACGTCGAGCCCCAGACGATCCAGACGACTCCGAGTGCGGATGCAAGCTTCACACCGTGAAGCGTGCCTATGCCGACCTATTAGCACAAATCCAGTTACAATTCAGTTCGATGAACAAACCTGATGGATTTCTCGGCATCGAGCTGCGTCATCTGGCCGCGCTGGACGCGGTCGGGAGGACGCACTCCTTCGGCCGCGCGGCGCGCGAGCTCGGCTACACGCAGTCGGCGGTGAGCCAGCAGATCGCCCAACTGGAACGGGTGGTCGGGCAGCGCCTCGTCGAGCGTCCGGGGGGCCCGCGCCCGGTGTCCCTGACCGAGGCGGGCGAGCTCCTCCTCCGCCACGCGGACGCCATCGTCGCCCAGCTCGACGCCGCTCAGGCGGACATGGCCGCGCTGGCCGAGGGAGCGGCCGGGCCGCTGCGCGTCGGCATCCTGCAGAGCGTCGGCGCACGCATCCTCCCCGCGCTGCTGCGGAACTTCCGGCGCGACTGGCCGCGCGTGGACGTGCAGCTGCGCGAGGAGACGGACATCGCGCAGCTCCTCGCCCTCGTCGAGCGTGGCGAGCTCGACCTGACGTTCGCCGACCTGCCGCTGCCGGACGGCCCGTTCGAGTCGGCCGAGGTGCTGCGCGACCCGTACGTGCTGCTCGTCTCGTCCGAGTCGGAGCTCGCCGGCCGCGACGAGCCCGTCCCGCTGCGCGCCCTGAACGGCATGCCGCTCATCGGCTGGCGCTCGACCGACGAGCCGGACCGCTACCTGCGCGGCCACCTCACGGACCTGAACGTCATCTTCCGGACCGACGACAACGGCACGCTCATGGCGCTCGTCGCCGAGGGTCTCGGCAACGCCGTCGTCCCGCAGCTCGTCGTCAACCCGCCGAACCCGGCGCTCGTCACGCTGCCCCTCGGCGGCCGGCTGCCGCCGCGCTCACTCGTGATCGTCTGGCACCGCGACCGCTACCGCTCCGCGGCGGCGCAGGCGTTCGTCGAGCTCGCGAAAGAGCTCGGCGCCGAGTACATGGACCGGCAGGCCCCTTAAGGCCACGACCGGTGCCAGGCACGCATCACGGAACCGTCACGCCACGTGGGTGGAGTCAGGCGCCGGGGACGTCGCGGTGTTACGGCTTCGTCATGAGAGACACGTTCCGGTGCCTGGCACCGGTCGTGCCCGCACGGGTCACGCCTCAGTAGCCCAGGTCTTCGGCAGCCCCATCTGAGGGGCCGATGCCGGCGACGACCGTCTCCTGCGAGCGCTCGTGCAGGCGCTCCCGTCCGCGCTTCACCGCGGAGAGGAACTTGTCCAGGTTGACCTCGAGCGTGGAGAGGATGCCGTCGGCCCAGTCCTCCATCTCGAGGCGGGTCTCCCGCGCGGCTCTCCTGGCCTCGTCGACGATGTCCTGCGCCTGGTGCTCGGCGATCTTCACGATCTCCGTCTGCGACGCCTCGCGCACCGCCTGCTCGCGCGCCTCCGCGAGCAGCCGGTCGACCTCCCGCTTCGCCTCGGCCAGCATCTCCTGCCGCTCCTTCACGATCCAGCGCGCCTGCTTGATCTCCTCCGGGATCGTCGCGCGCATCTGGTCGAGGATGTCGTAGATCTCCTCGCGGTCGATGCGGACCTGATCGGTGAGGGGGACGGCCTTCGCGTTGTGCACGAGGTCGTCGAGCGTGTCGATAAGAACCAGGACGTACATGCGTTGAAGCTTAGCCTCTAATCCCCTGGATTCTCCGGGGTTCCGGGACGTCCTGCCGGGAACAAGGCCTTGAACCGCGCCGCCACCGGCCCGGGGACGAGCGCGGAGACGTCCCCGCCGAACGCCGCCAGCTCCTTCACCCCGCTCGAGGAGACGAAGCTGACGCTCGGGCTCGCCATGACGTAGACGGTCTCCACCTCCGGCGCGAGCGTCCGGTTCAGCTGGTTCATCTGGTACTCCCACTCGAAGTCGGAGATGACGCGCAGCCCCTTTACGATCGCCTTCGCGTCCCACTTCCGCGCGAACTCGACGACGAGGACCCTGAACGGGTCGATCTCGACGTTGTCGAGATGCTCGAGCGCGCCCCGGAGGAACTCGACGCGCTCCTCGAGCGTGAACAGCGGCTGCTTGTGATGCGGGTTGCCGACGACGCCGATGACGACCCGGTCGAAGATCCCCGCAGCGCGCGTGATGACGTCGATGTGACCGTTCGTGACCGGGTCGTACGTCCCGGGGCAGATGGCGGTGATCACCGCTCGTACACCGTCACGCGCGTCTGACCGTACTTCCGGCTCGTCCGCT
>JAFALP010000166.1 GCA_019234175.1 Actinomycetota bacterium
GACAGCTGCAGGAGCGGATCACGTCGACGAAGAAGGGATCCGTCACGTCGATCCAGGCGATCTACGTCCCCGCCGACGACCTCACCGACCCGGCACCGGCGAACGTGTTCGCGCACCTCGACTCGACGACGACGCTCTCGCGGTCGATCGTCGAGAAGGGGATCTACCCCGCCGTCGACCCGCTGGGCTCGACGTCGCGCGCGCTGCAGCCGGGCATCGTCTCCGACGAGCACTACCGGTGCGCGACGCGCGTGCAGGAGGTGCTGCAGCGCTATCGCGACCTGCAGGACATCATCGCCATCCTCGGCATCGACGAGCTCTCCGACGAGGACAAGCTGGTGGTGTCGCGCGCGCGGAAGATCGAGCGGTACCTGTCGCAGCCGTTCTTCACGGCGGCGCAGTTCACCGGCACGCCGGGCGAGTACGTGAAGCTCGAGGACACGATCCGCGGCTTCACCGAGATCCTCGACGGCAAGCACGACGATCTCCCCGAGCAGGCGTTCTACATGACCGGCGCCATCGAGCAGGTCGTCGAGCGCGGCAAGCAGCTGGCGGAGCAGTCGTAACTTGGCGCAGCACCCGAAGTTCTCCATCTCGGTGGTGACGCCGGAAGGCCCGGCGTTCGAGGGCGAGGCGGAGATGATCATCGTCCCCGGCGCGGCCGGCGAGATCGGCGTGCTCGCGCGGCACGCGCCGCTCGTCGCGATGCTGAACGCAGGCTCGACGCGGGTCTATCTCGACTGGGACAACAACGAGCTGCAGACGTTCGCGACCGGGCCCGGCTTCTTCCAGGTGCTGGAGGACCGGGCGATCGCGCTCGTCGACGACGCCGTTCCGGCGGGCGAGATCGACCGGGAACGCGCGCAGCGGCAGCTGGACGAGGCGAAGGCGGAGCTGGAGAAGGTCGACGCGGGCGAGTCCACCGCCGACCGGTGGCAGCTCGAGCAGCGCGTCAAGCACGCCGAGAACCAGCTCAGCGTCAGCGGCGCGACGGGTTAGCGACGTCCTCGCGACGAACTCGTGACACTTCCATGTAGGGGAGTGTTCCCGGTTGTAAACAGGGTTCAGGCGGTGGTCAGCGTCGCCGACTCGCTCGCCGGCAGGTAGAGCCGCTCGACGTACTCGCGCACCATCCGGTTCGTGCTGAACTCGGTGCCGAGCTCCGCGATCGAGTGCTTCATCATCTCGAGCCAGCGCTGCGGCAGGCCGTCCTCGTCACGGTCGAAGAACGTCGGGATGAGCTGCTGCTCGAGCACCGCGAACAGGGACTCCGCGTCGCGCGCGTCCTGCTCCTCGTCCGACCCCGCCTCGTCTTCGCCGCCGATGGCGAAGCCGCGGTCCGGGTTGTAGCCCTCCGCCCACCAGCCGTCGAGGATGGAGCAGTTGAGCACGCCGTTGAGCGCGGCCTTCATCCCGGACGTCCCCGACGCCTCCATCGGCCGCCGCGGCGTGTTCAGCCACACGTCCACGCCCTGGACGAGCCGCCGCGCGAGCGTCATCTCGTAGTCGGTCAGGAAGACGATGTGATGGTGCGCCGCGTCGCCGCGCGCGAAGTCGACCACCTGGCGGATGACGTCCTTGCCCGCCTGGTCGGCCGGGTGCGCCTTGCCGGCGACGAGGATCTGCAGCGGCCGCTCGGGATCGCCGAGCAGCGCCGCGAGCCGCTCCGGCTGGGAGAGGAGGAGGCCGGCGCGCTTGTACGTCGCGAAGCGCCGCGCGAACCCGATCGTCAGCGCCTCGGGATCGAGCTCGGACACGCCGCGCGTGCGCCAGATGAATTCCATGAGGCGCGCCTTCGCCGAGCAGTGCGCGGCCCAGAGCTCCTTGCCGGAGAGGTCGAACGCACGTTCGAGGACGGGCGTGTTCGCGCCGAGCATCCCCTCGAGCTCGCCGCCGAGCCACGTGCGGACGTGCACGCCGTTCGTGATCGACGTGATCGGCACGTCGTCCCCGGAGCGGTCGGGCCAGAGGTCGTGCCACATGCCCCGCGAGACGGCGCCGTGCAGCTTCGAGACGCCGTTCGCATACGCGGACGTATGCAGCGCGAACGGCGTCATGCCGAACATCTCGTCCTCGGGGTGCACCTTGCCCAGCGCCTCGAACTCGTCCCACGCGAAGCCGCAGCGCTCCACCGTCGACTCGAGGTTCCTGCGCACGAGCCCCGGCTCGAACGCCTCGTTCCCCGCGGGGACCGGCGTGTGCGTCGTGAAGACGGTGGACGCCTTGAGCCGCTCGAGCGCGTCGTCGCGGTCGAGGCCTTCGTCCTCGACCAGCTCGCGCAGCCGCTCGACCTGGAAGAACGCCGAGTGCCCCTCGTTCATGTGGAACACCGTCGGCTGCAGCCCGAGCTTGCGCAGCACGCGGACACCGCCGATGCCGAGTACGAGCTCCTGGCGGATCCGGTTCTGCCGGTCGCCG
>JAFALP010000296.1 GCA_019234175.1 Actinomycetota bacterium
GACTGCGGACGTGAGCAGCTCGGCGAGCAGCTCCCCGCCGCCGAAGAGGACCTCGCGCTTGTCGGCGTAGTGCCGGAAGAACGTGCGCTCCGTCAGGCCGGCGCGCGCGGCGATCTCCGCCACGGTCGTCTCGTCGAAGCCGCGCTCGGCGTAGAGCTCCATCGCCGCCTGCTCGAGGCGGCCCGGTGCGTTCGGTTCCCAGCGGGCCATGCTCGGATGGTACTGACGACAGCGGCTGACATCATTCTGGTAGAGTCACGTCATCGACTGACATCACCCTCCCGAAAGGAGTCGCCATGCGTGTCTTCGTCACCGGAGCATCGGGCTGGATCGGCTCGGCGCTCGTCCTCGACCTCCTCGAGGCCGGCCACGAGGTCGTCTGCCTCGCCCGCTCCGACACCTCCGCGGACGCCCTCGCCTCGATGGGCGCCGAGGTGGGCCGCGGCACCCTCGACGACCTCGACGTCCTCGCGGACGCTGCCGCCATGTCCGACGGCGTCGTGCACCTCGCCTTCAACCACGAGCTTGCGTTCACCGGCAACTTCCAGGCCGCCGCCGATGCGGACCGCCGCGCCGTCGAGACCTTCGGCGACGCGCTCGCCGGCTCGGACCGCCCGCTCGTGATCGCATCCGGGACCCTCCTCGCCGCGCAGGGATCCCTCGCCACCGAGCTCGACGGCCACGAGCCGAACGAGTTCCGCCCCGACGGGCTGCGCACGCGCTGGGAGACGTCCGAGGTCGCGCTCGGGCTCGCGCATCGCGGCGTGCGCTCGTGCGTCCTCCGCCTTCCGCCCACCGTGCACGGCGACGGCGACCACGGCTTCATGGCCAGCATCGTCGGCGTCGCGCGCGACACGGGCGTGTCCGGCTACGTCGGCGACGGGTCGAACCGGTGGCCTGCAGTGCATCGCCTCGATGCGGCGCACCTCTTCCGGCTCGCGGTCGAATCCGCCCCTGCGGGTTCGACGCTGCACGGCGTCGCGGACGAGGGCGTGCCCGTCCGCGCCATCGCCGAGGTGATCGGCAGGCAGCTCGGCGTCCCCGTCGAGCCGATGCCGGAGGAGCACTTCGGCTGGGTCGGCCACCTGTTCGGCGTCGACGGCCCGGCGTCGAGCGCGATGACGCGTCGGCTCCTCGGCTGGGAGCCGGCGCAGCCGGGCCTGATCGAGGACCTCGAGCAGGGGCACTACTTCCACGAGGTCGCCGCGGTGGACTGATCAGCTCTCGGGTGTGATGCCCGCCGCGGTGAGCATGCGCCGGAGATCGACGGCCATCTGCTCGTCGATGTCCTTGTCCCGCGGCGGGTCGATCACCTCGGTCTCGGAGCCGATCGTCACCCGCAGCCTGCCGTTGTGCTCCTGGTCGACGGTCCCGACCGCCTCGAGCAGCGAGCGCACCTGGCGCCATTCGATGTTCGCCGCCGGAGCGTGCCCGAGGAGCTTCTCCAGGGTGTCGCGATGGTGGGAGTCCATCGTTGAATCGTCGCACATCGGTGGCGTAGAGTCCGCATGTGCTCCCGCTCTCGGACGGGCTCAAGGCCAGGCGCTTCCCCTTCGTCAACACCGCGCTCATCGTGGCGAACTTCGCGGTGTGGATCTTCTACGAGCTCCCGCACCTGAACCGCTCGATCTACCACGCCTCGTTCTACGCCTGCACGGTCAACAACAGCTGCAAAGGCGCTCCGGAGTCGTGGGGCGTGAGCTGGATCACCTCGATGTTCCTGCACGGGAGCTGGGACCACATCCTCGGCAACATGCTCTTCCTCTACATCTTCGGCAAGAACGTCGAGGACACGTTCGGGCCGATCCGCTACCTCGTCTTCTACTTCGTCGGCGGCTTCGTCGCGACGATGACGCAGACGGCCGTCACGCTGTGGTTCGGGACGAGGCAGGACGCCCTGACCCCCAACCTCGGCGCCAGCGGCGCGATCGCGGCCGTGCTCGGGGCGTACTTCATTCTCTATCCGCAGTCGCGGGTGCTGACGATCATCATCTTCTTCTTCGTGCGCATCCCGGCCTGGATCTTCCTCGGGCTCTGGTTCGTGTACCAGCTCGTCGAGGGGAACCTCGGCATCTTCTCGGCCTCGGCGAACGGCGGCGGCGTCGCGTTCTTCGCGCACGTCGGCGGCTTCACCTTCGGGGCGACCGTCACCCTCGTCCTCGTGCGGATGGGGAGGATCACGCCCCAGGACGACAGCGCGAACTCGACCGAGCCGATGTGGCAGCCGCGCAGCATCTTCGCGCGCTAGTCCGGCCCTTCTGAGACAATTCCCGTGGTGCGCCGCGGGCTGATCTGGATGCTCGTGCTCCCCGCGATCGTCGTGGGATCGCAGCTCGCGCACGGGATCGCCTACTGGTGGGCGTATCCGCAGTCGAGCCTGCGCATGACCGCCCTCGCGACGAGCGGACACGGATACCTCGCCTATCTTCCCCTCGCGATCGGCTTCCTGGCCGCCGTGCAGCTGGTCGCATTCGCAGCCGTTGTCGTCGACCGGGTGCGCGGGCTGCCGGCCCGCGCGGTGCCGGCGTGGGCGTTCCTCTTCATCCCCGAGGTCGGCTTCATCCTCCAGGAGCACGTCGAGCGCTTCGCGACGTCGGGGATCTTCCCCTGGTGGACGGTGCTCGAGCCGTCCTTCTGGCGCGGCCTCGTCCTGCAGATCCCGATCGGGCTCGCCGCCTATCTCGTGGCGGCGATCCTGCTGCGCACGGCGAAGGCCGTCGCCGGGATCATCGTGGCGCACCGGCGAGCACGGATCGCCGTGGCGGGGATGCCGCAACCGCCGCTCGCGGTGCCGCTCCCGCGGCTCTCGCCCCTCGCACGTCTGGCGGCCGGCCGAGCGCCGCCGCTTCCCGCGTAGCTCTCTCCACTCGTCCCGCAGGTTCTTCCACGCTCTCGGAGGAGTGCACGCATGCGCAAACAATTGGTCGTTCTCGCTGCAGCGGGCGCCGTCGCGCTCGTCGTGGCCGCGTCTGCCTCGGCACACGCACGGATGAGCCCGGCGATCTCGGTGGCGAACGAGCTGCAGCTGTACAGCCTCGCGATCCCGACCGAGAAGGCGAACGCCTACACGACGAAGATCGTGCTGACGCTGCCGAAGAACTTCTCGATCGACTCCTTCGTCCCGAGCCCGGGCTGGAAGCGCGTCGAGAGCTCGACCGGCTCGGGTGACAACGCGGTCATCACGCAGGTCACCTGGACCGGCGGCCACATCCCGACCGAGGAAGACTCGCTCTTCCAGTTCCTCGCGCAGCCCGCCACAGCCGGCACCTACACGTTCCAGGTCGAGCAGACGTACTCGGACGGCTCGATCGTGAACTGGTCGGGCCCGGAGACGGCAGCCGCCCCGGCGCCGACGATCAAGGTCGTCAGCTCCGTGAACGGCGGCGGGACCTCGACGCTGACACTCGTCGCGCTCGTGCTCGGCGCGCTCGGCCTGCTCGTCGGCGGATTGGCCCTCTTCTCGAGAGGAGGGCGGTCGCTGACGTGAGGCGAGCCGGTCTCACCGCCCTCGTAGCCGCCGTCGCGCTCGTCGTGCCGGCGGCTGCGTCGGCGCACGCGTACCTGATCAAGACCCTGCCGGCGGCGAGCGTCACCCTCGAGACGCCGCCGCCGAGCGTTCAGCTCACGTACGACGAGGCGGTCGAGCCGCGCTTTGCCA
Source organism: Actinomycetota bacterium (assembly GCA_019234175.1). Lineage (GTDB taxonomy): Bacteria > Actinomycetota > Thermoleophilia > Gaiellales > Gaiellaceae > Palsa-739. The sequence continues at coordinate 3,659 of JAFALP010000296.1, forward strand.
CCATCTCGGTGACGGACGCCGCCGGGCATTCGCAGACGACCGGATCCGTGTCGCGGTCGCCGTCGAACCCGGACACGCTCGTCGTTCCGCTCCGCCACCTGCAGCAGGGCTGGTACCTCGTGTACTGGCGCGCGATCTCCGTCGACGGCCATCCCGTGCAGGGCGTCTTCGAGTTCGCGGTTGGACCGAATCCGGGGCCTTCGCCGCAGTTCACGCCGCCGCACATCTCGGGGTCGGCGACCTCGACGCCGCTCGTCGTCGCGAAGTGGCTCGCGTTCCTCACGATGATGGCGGCGATCGGGTTGTTCGTCCTGCGCATGCTGATCGCGCGCCCTGTGATTCGCCGCGTCGCCGGGACGAATCTCCATGCCCTCACGGTCGCGTTCGGCGCCGTCGCCGTCGCGGCTCTCCTCGCCATCCCGGCGTACCTCGAGGAAGCGACGTCGATCGACGACGTGACGCACTCCTTCTGGGACTTCGGGGCGCTCGTCCCGCTCTGGCGCATCACCGCGTTCGGCCGAGGCTACGTCGACGTCGAGATCTGCTTCGCGCTCTTCTGCGGTGCGGCGGCGGCCGCCATCTGGGTCGATCGTCCGGAGCGGGAGCATCGCTCGGTCGCCTCCCTCCTCGCGATGAGCGGCGCGCTCGCGGCAGCCGGGGCAACGCTCCTCCTCCCAGGGACGATCGGCCACGCGGGCCAGACGGCGCCGCGCGGCGTCGCCGTCCTCCTCGACTGGCTCCATCTCGTCTCCGGCTCCGTCTGGGTCGGCGGCCTCATCGGCCTGCTGGTCGTGTGGCGGAGCCTGCCGGCGGCGAAGCGCATCGCCGGGCTCGGCGTCTGCGTGCCGCGCTTCTCGAACACGGCCTTCGTCTCGGTGATGGTCCTGCTCGGCACCGGGGTGGGCGCGGCCGTGCTGCACCTTCCCGTCCTCGATGCGCTCTGGCTCACGTCGTACGGGAAGGTGATCCTCATCAAGGCGGGCATCCTGCTCGCGGCGATGTTGCTCGCCGCGGTCAACCTGTTGAGGACGAAGCCCGGACTCTCGCGCGCCGAGACGAGCGAGGCGTCGGCCCGGCTCCTGCGACGGGTCGTTTCCGGCGAGGTGGTCCTCGTCGCCGGGGCCGTCGCGGCGGCGTCCGTGCTCTCGAGCCTCGCCCCGCCGCCGCCGGCGTTCGCGAAGGAGAACTCCTCGCTCGCGACCGTCGGCCCCGGGAAGGTGGCGGCCTCCGTGAAGGAGAACGGCTACACGCTGCAGGTGCTCGTGAGCCCGAACAAGGCGGTCGCGCCGAACGCGTTCGCGCTGAAGGTGACGCGCGGCGGCAAGCCGGTGGTCGGCGCGAACATCACGCTCAGCTTCGACATGCTCGCCATGGAGATGCCGACCCAGGAGTTCCAGCTCACGGAGACGGCCCCCGGCATCTACAGCCAGAAGACGTCGGCGCTCGTCATGGCCGGCCCCTGGGCGCTGTCGTTCAGCGTCACGCCGCGGGGCGGCCTGCCGTTCGACGCCACCATCGTCGACCACGCCGCCGGATGAACCGCCTCGTCCTCATCGCCGGGATCGCCGCCCTCGTCTGCGGAGCAGCGGCCGCCGTCGTGGCGCTGGCGGTGCTCCACCACACGATCGGATGACCTGTAAGGTGGCCCTTACATGCTGCTGCGCCACTGCACGACCGCCGAGGAGATCGCGCAGCGCCGCCGTCTGCGCCGGCGCGCGGCCTGGAGCATCGTCGCCGGCGCGGCGATCGCCGCCCTCACGTGGAAGGCGGTCTCGGCCCCGGGCGGCGTCCCCGACCCGACCGCCCCCGGCACGCACCTCAGCCACGGCGCCGTCGTCCTCGACAGCGGCCTGCTCGTCTTCCGGGAAGGCCTCGAGGCGGTCCTCGTCCTCGCGGCCCTGACGGCCAGCTTCGTCGGCGCCAATGCGCGCCTCCGCCGCCCGGTCGCCGCCGGCGCCGGCATCGGCCTCGCCGTCTCGGCTGCGACGTGGTTCCTCGCCGTCGCCGTCATCGGCGCGCTCGGCGGCCCCGGCCTGGACGTGCAGGCGGCCACCGGACTCCTCGCCGTCGCCGTGCTCCTCGTGGTCATGAACTGGTTCTTCCACAAGGTGTACTGGACCGGCTGGATCTCGGCGCACAACCGCGCGCGCCGCCGGCTGGGCGGGCCGGACGCGGGCCGGCGTGCCCTGCTCGGCCTCGCCGTCCTCGGCTTCACCTCCGTCTACCGCGAAGGCTTCGAGGTCGTCCTCTTCCTGCAGGCCCTGCGCCTGAAGGCGGGATCGCTGACCGTGCTCGAGGGCGTCGGCATCGGCCTCGCGCTCAGCCTCGCCGTCGCGGTCATCACGTTCTCGGCGCAGCACCGCCTGCCATACCGGAAGATGCTGGTCGGCACCGGGGTCCTCCTCGGCTTCGTCCTCCTCGTCATGGTCGGGGAGAGCGTCCAGGAGCTCCAGCTTGCCGGCTGGCTGCCGACGACGTCGCTCGGCGTGCACTTCCCCGGCTTCGTCGGCGTCTGGTTCGCGACGTTCCCGACGGTCGAGGGCGTCCTGGCCCAGGTCGCCGCCGCCGGGCTCGTGATCGGCTCGTACGTCGTCGCCGAACGCGTCCGCCGGCCCGTCTCCGCGCGGCTCCAGACCGCCTGACCGTCATTGACGCGGCGCTTCGCCGCGCGATATACCCGGAGGACACAACCGGGAAGGGGATTGCCCATGTCCTCGCTGGCCTCCGCAGCAACGCAAGCCGCCTCGCGCCGCGCTTTGCCGCCCTGGTGGCTCTTCCTGTTCACGAGCGTCGGATGGATCCTCGTCGCGCTCATCCTCCTGCGCTTCAACTACACCACCGTCGAGGCGATCGCGGTCCTGTTCGGGATCGTCGCCCTCGCCGCGGGCCTCATCGAGGCGGTGATGACGAGCTTCGCGCCCGGCTGGTGGAAGCTCCTCTACGGTGCGCTGTCCGTCGTCTTCATCGCTTCGGGGATCGTGTCGTTCATCCACCCCGGCGACACGTTCGTCGCCCTCGCGGCCGTGATGAGCTTCTTCCTCGTCTTCGCCGGGACGTTCGACATCATCTCGGCGATCTCGATCCGCAAGGAACTCGAGGCATGGTGGCTGCAGCTGATCGGCGGCATCATCGAGATCGCCCTCGGCTTCTGGGCCGCCGGCTACTACGGGCGGAGCGCGGTGCTGCTCGTCGCCTGGGTCGCGGCCTACGCCATCATCCGCAGCTCGAGGGACATCATCATCGGATTCCGGGTGAGGGAGCTGCAGCACCCCGCCAAGTGACCGGCGGATCTCCAGACCGACAACCTAGAGGTACGCTCGCCCGATGAGTGCCGAGGCGATAAGCCCGCTGCTGTCGTCGTCGCAGATGGGGACCCTCGCCGCCATCGGCGAGGAGCGGCGCGCCGAGGTCGGCGACGCGCTCTATCGCGTCGGCGACCGGACGTATCCGTTCATCGCGGTGCTCGAAGGCGAGGTCTCGATCGTCGACGAGGCGGGGAACGAGCTCGCACATCACGGCCCGAACGGGTTCCTCGGAGAGATGAACCTGCTCTCGGGCCAGACGGTGTTCGTCAACGCGATCGTCACGAAGCCGGTGCGCTACATCGCCGTCGAGCGTGAGCGCCTGCGGCCGCTCCTTTTCGAGGACAGCTCGTTCAGCGAGCTCCTGCTCTCGACCTTCATCGCGCGCCGCGAGCTCCTGCAGCGTGCGCAGGGTATCGGCATGGAGATCGTCGGGCCGCACACGTCGCCCGCCACGATTCACCTCGTCGAGTTCGCGCGCAGCAACCGCTTCCCGTACACGTGGCGCGACGAAGCGCACGAGGACGCGCCGCTCGTCCGTCTGCCGGGCGGCGTCGAGCTGCACAACCCGACGAGCGGACAGCTCTCCCGCGCGCTGGGCGTCGGACGCGAGCTGGCGCCGCGCGAAGAGGTGGACCTGCTCGTCATCGGCGGCGGCCCCGCCGGCCTCGCCGCCGCCGTCTACGGCGCCTCCGAGGGACTCGACACGCTCGTCATCGAAAGCACCGCGCTCGGCGGGCAGGCGGGCTCGTCACGGCGCATCGAGAACTACCTCGGGTTCCCGGCCGGGATCACCGGGACCGAGCTGACGAGTCGCGCGGTCACGCAGGCGCGCAAGTTCAACGCGCGCACGGCGACGCCGTACCGCGCGGTGGCGCTCGAGCCGGGAAGCGACCGCCACGTCGTCCGCCTCGAGGAGGGCAACGAGGTCGCGGCGCGCGCGGTGCTGATCGCGTCGGGCGCGGCGTATCGCCGGCTTCCCGTCGACGGGCTCGAGGAGTACGAGGGCCTGAGCATCTTCTACGCGGCAGGGCCGCCGGAGGCGCAGCTGTGCGGCGCCTCGCGCGTCGGCGTCGTCGGCGGCGGCAACTCCGCCGGACAGGCCGCCGTCTGGCTCGCCCGCGGCGGCGCGCTCGTGACGCTCCTCCATCGCCGCGCCGACCTGCGCGAGACGATGTCCGACTACCTCGTCCACGAGCTCGAGCGCTACGGCGTCTCCATTCGCGACAACAGCGAGATCGCGGAGCTCCACGGCGAGGACGGCCGGCTGCACAAGGTGACGCTGAAGAGCGGCGAGCGCCTCCCGTTCTCCTATCTCTTCCTGTTCCTCGGCGCCCTTCCGTGCACGGAATGGCTCGGCGACACCGTCGTCCGGGACGAGAAGGGCTTCGTCCTCACCGGGCCGCCTGTGGGCGCCGACTTCCTGCTCGAGACGAGCGTCCCCGGCATCTTCGCCGCAGGCGACGTGCGCTCCGGCTCGACGAAGCGCTGCGCGACCGCCGTCGGCGAAGGGTCCATGGCGGTGCAGCTCGTGCACGCGCGGCTCGCCGAGCGCGTTCCGGCCTAGACGCCCTCCATCGCCGGCACGCGGCCCTCGTCGATCGCCTTCCGCAGCGCTGCGTGGTGGCGCTCGTTCACGTCGGCGTACGCGGCGGAGAAGTCGGCGATCGCCTTGTCGAAGGCGTCGCCCTTGCCGAGGTAGGCGGAGATGGCGACACGGTCGCCGGAGCGTGCGTGCGCGCGGGCGAGCGACCAGGCGCACCACCCGCCGTACGTCGCGAGTGCGCGCGGGCGCAGCCGCTCGACGTCGACGGACATCTTCCAGTCGCGCAGCTGGCGCACGTAGTAGTCGCGGCCGGCGCCCGTCTCGTCGACGACGCGCGTCCAGCCGAGGAAGATGTCGCTCGCCGCCTGCGCCAGGCGCTGCCCGACGACGACCCGCTGCCCGTGATTGGACTCGTCGGTGCGGCCGGTGTACGCCTCGAGCACCGACGGGCCTGCCTCCTTGATCTGGAGGATGAGCGCGTCGCTCTCGTCCCGGCCGAGGACGAGCATCACCCACGAGCGCATCCCGACGCTGCCGACGCCCACCACCTTCCGCGCGAGATGTGCGTAGCGGAAGCTCTCGACCAGCCTGCGCCGCTCCGGGGCGAGCGAGCGGCGGTAGCTCCGGAAGATGTCCCGCAGGTGCTCGATCCGGTCCGGATGCCCTTCGAGCAGGTCTTCGACGGGCACGACGAGCGGTGGCTTGGAGACGAAGCGGATCTCGCCGTCGACGACGTGCGTCAGCGTCGCCATGTCATGGGCCGTGCCGTTCATGCGCGCGCGCTCGGCGTCCTTCTGGACGTCGCGCCGCTCGCTCGACCGCAGCGCCGCCGCGATGGCGTCGATGTCCGCGCGCGCGTACCAGACGTCGACGTTGCGCATGGAGGCGAACGACCGCATCGCCTCGCGGTACGAGCGTGCGACGGCGAGCACCGCCGACCGGCGTTCCACGTCGGATGCGCCGATCGCGCGGGCGGCGATCTCGACGCTCGCGGCAAGCCGCTTCACGTCCCACTCGAACGGCCCGCGGCCGGTCTCGTCGAAGTCGTTGATGTCGAACACGAGGTTCCGCTCCGGCGAGGCGTACCCGCCGAAGTTGGCGAGATGGGCGTCGCCGACGAGCCCCACGCGGAGGCCCGTGTCGGACGACGCCGAGAGCTCGTTCGCCATCACCGCCGCCGCGCCGCGATAGAAGGCGAACGGCGAGGCGACCATGCGGCCGTAGCGGATCGGCAGGAGCTCCTGGACGCGCGTCTTCCCCTGTTCGACGAGGATCGCCACCGGATCGTCCACCGGATGCAGCTCGGTCTCCGCATGGTCCGAGCGCGGGACGGAGGCGCGGGCGGCGCGTCCGCGCTCGACGCGCTCGGCGACGGTGGGATGGGGAACCCGCTCGACGTCGACGTCAGCCATCGAGCAGCTCCTCCACCCGTGCGCGCAGCGCCGAGGGGCTGAACGGCTTCGTCAGGTACTCGTCCACGCCGACCTCGTCGGCGCGGTCGCGGTCCGACTGACGGCCGGCGGCGGTGAGCATGAGGATGCGCGGCTGTGGGCCGTCGGCGTCTGCGCGAAGCGTGCGCGCGACCTCGAAGCCGTCGAGCCCTGGCATGTCGGCGTCCACGATGAGGATTGCGGGAGCGTGCTCGCGGACCGCGGCCAGCGCCGCGACGCCGTCGTCCGCCTCGACCGCATCGAGCCCTTTCAACGTTGCGCGGAGCAGGCCGAGGATGAAGGGCTCGTCGTCGGCGATGACGATCGTCCGGCTCATGCTGCCCCGATGCTAGTACGCCGAGTAGGCGAAGAAGTCGAACTCGCCGAAGAGCCGTATGGCATTGCGGGTGGTGGCGGCGGCGAAGACGAACGCGCCGGCCGCGAGGCCCTCGACGCTCTGCCAGTAGACGCCGCTGCGGCTCGCGAGCAGGCCCACGACGAGCCCGGTCAGCACGGCGTAGAGGAGCGGCCGCACCGCGAAGCCCGGCTGCGAGAGATAGAAGAAGAACGTCACGTTCAGAAGGCCCCAGACGAGCAGCCCGTAGCCGAGCGCGGCCCAGAGGTAGACGTGGTACGTCGTCGTCTGCCCGAAGAAGTCCTCCGCCGTGAGGTTGTGGGAGTGGTCGCGGAGAGCGACGCCGGCCAGATACACGCCGACGGCGGAGACGGCGACGACGCCCGTGAGCAACGCGAGCTGCCGTGCGTAGAACCGCTGGAACGACAGGTTGTGCGACCGGATCCGCCCGCTGTCGAACCGCTTCTGGGTCGGCACGAGCCGCTCCGAGAACGCCGTGACCGTGTAGTCGATGAGCGCGATCGACAGGAGGAGCGTCACGAGCGCCCAGTCGATGCCGAGCTCGTAGCCGCGGTGGAAGAAGATCCGGTAGTGCGGCGGCGGCGCCTTCGTCCATGCGACGACCCGGTCGAGGAACACAAACGCGAAGTAGAGGACGCCGTACCAGAAGTACGGGCGAACCTCGGCGACGAGCGTGCGGACGGGCGGCATCGTCTCCACGCCCTGCTCCGGCGGCAGGCTCTTGACGAGCCGGTGCAGGACGGTCCCGCCGGCGTCGGCCGCGACGAGCGCGCCGATCCCCGCGGACAGCCACTCCGACGTGTAGATGCCGAGGTGGAAGACCTCGAGGAGAAGCGCGAGCGTCCCCACCCAGACGACGACCGACACGAGCACGAGCAGGCGGCGCTGCAGCATGTAGAGGAGGGCGAGCGTGAGCCAGAGGAGCGAGAGCACGAGGTCGTAGACGAAGGCGACGCCGAGGCGCGAGGCGGGAAGGATGTGCAGCCCTGCACCGAGGACGAAGACCAGCGCGCCGGCGCCGACGGCCGAGGCGAGGCCGAGGAGCACGATCCGATACGCGAGCTCGCGCGCGAGCCGGTAGCTGCTCCGGCCGACGTAGACGGAGCCGAGCCGGCCGATCGACTGCACGAAGCCGCCCGTGGCGATGAAGCTGAGGATCGACCCGACCATGATCTCGGTCGCCTGCGCATCGGACAGCCGCACGATCACGTCGAGGCGGAGAAACGCGACCGTCGCCACCTGGACGATCATCGGCAGCGCGTAGAAGAGGCCGCGGCTGTAGTACGCGGCGAAGCGCGACGCGCTGCCGAAGACGAGCGAGGCCATGCTGCGCCGCGGCGCCGGAGCGACGACGGGCGCCGCGGCCGCCACGGCGGGGCGGATGCGCCGCGCGAGCGCGAAGACGTCGGGCTCGAGGAACCGCTCGCGGACGTCGACGTCGCGGACACCGAGCGTCTCGATGGCGGCGGCGACGGCGTCGTCGGAGACCGGGTAGCCGATCCGCTCCGCCACCTCGACGGCGAGCTCCTCGACGGTGACCGGCGCGGTCACGCGCCCGCCTGCTCGTAGAAGCGCCGGTACGCGTCCACCGATCGCTCCGTGCGGAAGCGCGCGAGCACCTGCTCGCGGCCGCGGCGACCGAGCGACAGGCGCAGATCCTCGTCCTGCAGCAGCTGTGCGACGGCGGCGCCGAGCGCCTCGTCGTCGCGCGGCGGCACGACGATCCCGGCGCCTTCGAGCGCCTCGCGGACGCCGCCGACGTCGGTGGCGGCGACGGGACGGCCGCACGACATCGACTCGAGCACCGTGTACGGGAAGCCTTCGGTGATGCTCGAGAGGATGCTGATGTCGCCCTCCGCGTACAGCTCGGACGGGCTCGGATGGAAGCCGGCGAACGAGAACGTCCGCCCCAGGTCCAGCTCGGCGACGAGCGCGCGGCAGCGGTCGGTGTAGCCCTGGTCGGCGTCGGTGGAGCCGTAGAGGACGAAGGCGACGTCGGGAACGGTCCGCCGCGCGACCGCGGCGGCGCGGATCATCGTCTCGATGTCCTTCACGGGGATCACGCGCGCGGCCGCGACCACCGTCGGCGTGCCCGCGCGCTCGCGCGGCTTCGGCCGCGGCGTGAAGACGGACGGGTCGACGCCGTTGTAGATCGTCTTGATCCGCTCCGGGTCGGCGCCGTAGTGCTCCTCCCAGCGCCGGTTGAAGTCGGCCACCGGCGCGACGACGGATGCATACGCGTACGTCAGCCGCGACAGGTACTCGCCGAGCCGGAGCAGGAACGACTTCGCATACGAGGTCATGTCGGCGGACGAGACGGCGAGCGAGCGCTCGCGCATGGCGATGCCGTGGTCGGTGACGATGACAGGGGTCCCCCACTCGTGCGCTGCGACGACGCCG
>JAFALP010000071.1 GCA_019234175.1 Actinomycetota bacterium
AGACCCACGCGCGGATCGTAGCCCGGCTCAGGCGCCGACGGCGAGACGGCGGGCGCCGTCGAAGCGCGTCGAGTACCAGCCGGCCATCGTCGAGATGGTGACGACGGTGCCGGTGTGCGGGGCGTGGATGAAGCGGCCGTGCCCGACGTAGATGCCGACGTGGCCGGCGCCGTCGAAGAAGACGAGGTCGCCCGGCTTCATCGCCCAGCGTCCGACCCTCCGGCCGCGCCAGTAGTCGGCAAAGCTCGAGTGGTCGAGGGAGATCCCGAAGTGGGCATAGACGAAGCGGACGAAGCCGGAGCAGTCGAAGCCGGTGCGAGGGGACGTGCCGGCCCACTCGTAGCGAACGCCGATCCACTTCTTCGCGTAGTCGACCATCCGCTCGCCCAGCGTCGGCGCCTCGCTCTTGCCGCGCAGGTGGCGCTTCACCGCCGCCGGCGTCCGCAGCATCGGGACGGGGCTGGGGGCGGGAGCGGGCGCCGGGGTCGGGTCGGGCGTCGACGTGATCGGCTCCACCGGGTCTGCGACTCCCTTTAGCGGGAAGGCGAGGGAGACGGCCATCGCAACGGCAACGGCAAGCAACGGGATGAGGAGGCGTAGTGTCCGCATTGCGGGGGAGTCCCTTCGGCACGGGTGCGGTCACTGACGGTGGCCGCCTGTCGTTGGGCGGGCCCATTGAAACCCGGCCCCTCGCCAGCGTCACTCCCCCTTTCGGGGGGTTCTCCACAATTTCGCACACACTTGTGGATCCGAAATCGGCATGCGCGGCGGAGACTTCGCGTGATGGTGGCTCGATGGGATCCGAACGTCAAGTTTGCACACATTCGCCGTTTGCTCGCCTCGAGCCGGTGTTCCCAACCTGGGAAACGCGTTGGCGGTGCGTTAACCGTCGCGTGCGGCGCCGCCGACGCGGGTAGCTTCGGCCGATGCACCGGCTCATGCTTCTGCTCGTCTCCGCCGTGCTCGGCGCGGCGGCGCCGGGCGCACATCTCGTCGAGCGAGCTGCGGGCTCCCTTTCGTCGCCGGTGCAGGACGCGGCGGCGGCTGCGCTCGGCGGCGGCCGCGTGATGCTGCTCGGAGGACTGACTGCGGCCGATCAGTCGCGGACGGACATTCGCATCGCGTCCGGGGGACGGGACCGTCTCGTCGGCGCGTTGCCGGTGGGGCTGCACGACACCGCCGCCGTCGCCATCGGCCGCTTCGTCTACCTGTTCGGCGGCGGCACCGCGACGAACACGCAGAGCGACCAGATCCTACGCGTGCCGGCGAGCGGCGGACGTCCGACCGTCGTCGGCCGGCTCCCGGCGCCGAGCTCCGACCAGTCGGCGGTGGCAATCGGCAGCACGGCGTACGTCATCGGCGGATACACCGGCACGCAGTGGCTGAGCACCGTCGTCGCATGGAAGCCGGGCTCGTCTCCGCACGTCGTCGCGCATCTGCCGACGGCGCTGCGGTATGCCGCCGTCACGGCGGCGGACGGACGGATCGTGATCGCGGGCGGTTCGCTCCCGTCGGGAACGGCGAGCACGGCGGTGCTGGCGTATACGCCGGGGAAGGGCATCGCGCATATCGGGAACCTTCCTGCGCCGACGACGCACGCGGCCGCGGCAGCGATCGGCGGGACCGTGTACGTCATCGGTGGCCGCGGTGCGACGATCGACACGCCGACGTCGCGCATCGTCGCCGTCGATCCGTCAGGGCACGTGCACGACGCGGGGACGCTCGCATCGCCGAGGTCCGATCTCGTCGCCGTCACGATCGGCTCCGGGATCCTGCTGTTCGGAGGCCGAGGGCCGGCGGGCACGGAGTCGATCGCGAGCGAGCTGCTTCCCGCCGCGATCCAGCACGGCGGACAGGTCACGAACGTCTACGCGTTCGACGGCGCGAACAGGCTCACCGGCGCCGCGCGGTACGCACGCCCGCTCGTCTACGTGCCGAACAGCCAGGGCGCGAGCGTGGACGAGATCGACCCGAGCACGTTCAAGATCGTCCGCCACTTCGGTGTGGGGCTTCTCCCCCAGCACATCGTCCCGAGCTACGACCTGCGGACGCTGTACGTCACCAACGATCTCGGAAACAGCCTGACCGCGATCGACCCGCGCAACGGGAAGCCGCAGCGCACGATTCCGGTCGAGGACCCGTACAACCTGTACTTCACGCCCGGCGGCAGGTACGCGATCGTCGTCGCCGAGCGGCTGCGCCGCCTCGACTTCCGCGACGCGCGCACCTTCGAGTTGCACCACTCGCTCAGCGTCCCGTGCCAGGGTGTCGACCACCTCGACTTCTCCGCAGACGGCACGTACTTCATCGCGAGCTGCGAGTTCTCCGGACAGCTGGTCAAGGTGGATGTTGCGAGCGAGAGCGTCGTCGGCGTGTTGAACCTTCCCGACGGCCGCGGCGGACAGCCGCAGGACGTGCGCATCTCCCCCGACGGGAGCATCTTCTACGTCGCCGACCTGGCGGCGGACGGCGTGTGGAAGGTGAACGGCCAGACCTTCAAGGTCGTCGGCTTCGTGCACACGGGAGCGGGCGCGCACGGCCTCTATCCGAGCCGGAACGGCAAGGATCTCTACGTTTCGAACCGCGAAGCCGGGTCGGTGTCCGTGATCAGCTTCAAGACGGAGAAGGTGATCGCGACCTGGCACCTCCCGGGCGGCGGAAGCCCGGACATGGGCGGCGTCTCGGCGAATGGCCGTGTGCTCTGGCTCTCCGGGCGCTACAACAGCGATGTCTATGCCATCTCGACGCGCAGCGGCCATCTTCTCGCGCGGATCCACGTCGGTGCCGGGCCGCATGGCGTCTGCGTCTGGCCGCAGCCGGGCCGCTATTCGCTGGGCCATACCGACAACATGCGCTGAGCTCGCCGTCGTCGCGCTCCTCGCCGGGTGCGGCGGGCATGGATCGACGGTGTCGGGCAAGGCGGTGTTCGCGTCCTCGTGCTCGGGATGTCACACGCTGACGGGCCATGACACCGAAGCGCGGGGCGGCGACCTTGCGATCGCGAAGCTGAGCGCGGCGGACATCGAGAGCTTCGTCCGCGTCATGCCGGTGCATCTGAGGCCCGCCCAGGAAGCGGCCGTGGCCGCGTATGTCCACGAGGAGGCCTTGAGGAGATAATGGCCCGGTGGAGTACCGGGTTCTCGGGCCATTGGAGGTCCGGGAGGGCGATGCTTCGCTTCCGCTCGGCGGAGCGAAGCAGCGGGCTTTGCTCGCGCTTCTGCTGATCGACGCCAACCGGGTCGTCTCCCGCGACCACCTGATCGACGAGCTCTGGGGCGAGCGGCCGCCGCCGACGGCGGTGCAGACGGTGCAGGTCTACATCTCGCGTCTACGCAAGATTCTCGGCGAGGAGCGGATCGAGACGCGGGCGAACGGCTACGTGCTGCGTGTTGCGCCGGAGGAGCTCGACGTCGGCCGGTTCGAGCAGCTGCTCGCGTCGGCGCGAGGTGCGAGCGAGCCGGCGCGTCGAGCCGAGCTGGCGCGGCAGGCGCTCGCGGTTTTTGCCGGCGAGCCGTTCGCCGACTTCGCGGCGGAGGCGTTCGCGCAAGCGGAGATTTCACGACTTGCGGAGCTTCGGCTCGAAGCGCTGGAAGAGCGGATCGCCGCGGACCTCGAGCTCGGTCACGCTGCCGACGTTGTTGCCGAGCTCGAGGTGCTCGCGCGAGCGGAGCCGCAGCGCGAGCGAGTCCAGGAGCTGCTGATGCTGTCCCTCTATCGGGCGGGACGTCAGGCCGACGCGCTCGAGGTGTATCGCGATGTGCGGCGCACGTTCAGCGAAGAGCTCGGCATCGAGCCGGGACAGAGGCTGCGCGCGCTCGAGCGCGCGATCCTCGCGCAGGACCCGTCGCTCGAGCCGGAGCGCGGGCGACTGACGCTTCCGCGCCAACGCTTGCCGGCCGCGCCGAATCCGTTGATCGGCCGCAAGCCCGAGATGCTGGC
>JAFALP010000407.1 GCA_019234175.1 Actinomycetota bacterium
GTCGGCCGCCGGCGTCGCCGCAGTCGCCGCGGCGGGCGCAGAAGGGACTGTCGTCTGCGTGCTCACCGGCAACGGCCTGAAGGATCCCGACGCGGTCGAGAGGCTGGCGGCATGAGGGTGCGCGCACCCGCGACGGCCGCGAACCTCGGCCCCGGCTTCGACATCGCCGGCGTCGCCTTCGACCTCTGGAACGAGGTCGAGATCGGCGAGGGCAACGGCCACGTCGACGAGGAGAACCTCGTCGTCCAGGCGTTCTCGCGCTTCGCGTCGCCGAAGCGCCGGGCCTTTCACTTCGTCGAGCGGATCCCGAGGGAGCGCGGACTCGGCTCGAGCGCGTCCGCCGTCGCCCTCGGCCTCGTCGCCGGCGCGCTCGCCGCGGAGGTCGAGGCGAGCGCCGACGAGCTGCTCGAGCTCGGCCTCGAGCTCGAGGGCCATCCCGACAATCTCGCCGCCGCGCTCGCCGGCGGCGTGTGCCTCACGTGGGAGGGGCGCATCGCGCGCGTCGCCGACGATCTTCCCGTCTCCGCCGTGGCCGTCATTCCCGAGACCCGGGTGCTCACCGCGGATGCGAGAGATCGGTTGCCGCAGGCCGTCCCCCACGAGGATGCGGCCTTCAGTGCGGGCCGCGCCGCGCTCCTCGGCGCGGCGCTCGCCGCCGGCAGCCCCGAGCTGCTCGCGGCGAGCGCCGCCGACAGGCTGCACGAGCCGTATCGCGCGGAAGAGGCGCCGCACCTCGCCGCCATCCGCAGTGATCTTCCCGACGGCGCGCTCGGCGCGACGCTCTCCGGCTCCGGCCCCACCGTGCTCGTGTGGGTCGAGCGCGGCCGCGAGACAGAGGTCGAGGGCGTGCTCACGACCCGGTTTCCCGACCACGACGTTCGCCGTCTCGCCGTCACCCCCACCGGAGCGGGGCCCGCATGAGCGATCCGTACGCACGCCCGAGCGACCCGGCGAAGCGTCGCAGCGCGGCGATCACCGACGGCGTCGATCGTGCGCCGGCCCGCGCGATGCTGAAAGCGATCGGGCTCGACGACGAGGCGCTCGCGCGTCCGCTCGTCGGCATCGCCACGACGTGGATCGAGACCATGCCGTGCAACTGGAACCAGCGGGAGCTCGCGCGCCACGTGCGCCGCGGCATCCTCGAGGCCGGCGGCACGCCGATGGAGTTCAACACGATCGCCGTCAGCGACGGCGTGTCCATGGGGACGGAGGGCATGCGCGCGTCGCTCGTGTCGCGCGAGGTGATCGCAGACTCGATCGAGCTCGTCGTCCGCGGCCACCTGCTCGACGGCCTCGTGTGCATCGTCGGCTGCGACAAGACGATCCCCGCCGCCGCGATGGCGCTCGCGCGCCTCGACGTTCCCGGGCTCGTGCTCTACAACGGCTCCATCGCGCCGGGGAAGTTCCGCGGCCGCGACGTCACCATCCAGGACGTCTTCGAAGCCGTCGGCGCGGCCGCCGCCGGGACGATGTCGAACGAGGACGTCCACGAGCTGGAGGGCGTTGCGTGCCCGGGCGCCGGCGCGTGCGGCGGCCAGTTCACCGCCAACACGATGGCGATGGCGCTCGACTTCCTCGGCATCAGCCCCGCCGGGCTGAACGACATCCCCGCCACCGATCCCGAGAAGCACGAGGCGGCATACGAAACGGGGCGCCTCGCCATGCGCCTCGTCCGCGAGGACGTGCGCCCGTCGCAGATCATCACGCGCGAGGCGCTCGAGAACGCCGCCGCCGGCGTCGCCGCGTCGGGCGGATCGACGAACGGCGTGCTGCACCTGCTCGCGATCGCGCGCGAGCTCGGCATCGACCTCTCGATCGACGACTTCGACCACATCGCCGAGCGCACGCCGGTCGTCGCCGACATCAAGCCCGGCGGCCGGTTCGTCGCCACCGACCTGCACGCCGCCGGCGGCGTCGCCCTCGTCGCGCGCGAGCTGCTGAAGGCGGGGCTCGTGCACGGCGACGCTCCCAACGTCGATGGGCGCTCGCTCTCCCAGGTCGCGACCGCCGTCGTGGAGACGCCGGGGCAGGAAGTGGTCGTGCCCATCGAGCATCCGCTGAAGGCGACGGGCGGCCTCGCCATCCTGCGCGGCAACCTCGCTCCCGACGGCTGCGTCGTGAAGCTCGCCGGCCACGAGCGCCTCCATCACCGCGGCCCGGCGCGCGTGTTCGACTCGGAGGAGGCCTGCTTCGCCGCGGTCAAGGCGCGCGC
>JAFALP010000435.1 GCA_019234175.1 Actinomycetota bacterium
CGCGGACCTCGTCCTGCACGTGGTCGACGCGTCCGCCTCCGAGGAGCGGCTCATCGAGATGATCGCCGCCGTCGAGGCAGTGCTGCACGAGATCGGTGCCGACGAGCTTCCGATCGAGCTCGTGTTCAACAAGATCGACGCCGTCGACGGGACACGCCGTCGCATGATCGGCAACCGCTTTCCGGGCGCGCTGCAGGTGTCCGCGGCGACCGGAGAGGGAGTGGACGAGCTGCGCGCGCGCATCGCCGACCGCTTCGCGGAACGGTTCGAGCCGGTGCGCCTGCTGCTCCCGTACCAGGAGGGTGGAAAGCTCAACGAGCTGTACGACCTCGGCGCGCCGATCGAGGAGCGCGAGGACACGAGCGACGGCGTTCTCGTCGTCGCGCGGCTCCCGCGGCGGGAGATCCGCCGCTTCGCCCGCTATCTCGTGGGAGAGTGATGGAGCTCGCGTTCCGCAAGCTGCGAGACGACGCGGTCGTCCCGACACGCGCGTACGACGGCGACGCTGGGCTGGACCTCGCCTCGTGCGAACGGGTGCTGCTCGGGCCGGGAGAACGGGCGACGGTGGGCACAGGGCTCGCGGTGGCGGTGCCCGAGGGCTACGCCGGCTTCGTCCAGCCGCGCTCCGGCCTCGCGTCGCGGCACGGGATCACGATCGTGAACGCGCCCGGCCTCGTCGATGCCGGCTATCGCGGCGAGCTGCGCGTCGTCCTGCTCAACACCGACGCGAGCGAGGCGTTCGAGGTCGAGCCCGGCATGCGGATCGCACAGCTCGTCGTCGTCCCGATCGTCGGCGCCGAGCCCATCGAGGTGGAGGAGCTGCCGGGGAGCGAACGCGGCGTGCGCGGCTTCGGCTCGTCGGCGCACTAGGTGACCCGCCCAGCGACACATGTTCGGCTCTGCCGGACGAGTCACTGATGCAAGAGCCCCGCATCCGCGTCTCGGCGGTGTTGCGCTGGGAGGGACGCGTCCTTCTCTGCCGGCACGAGAAGAGCGGCCGCGGCGAGTACTGGCTGCTGCCGGGCGGCGGCGTGAACGCGGGGGAGAGCCTCGTCACCGCGCTGCACCGCGAGCTGTACGAAGAGGTCGGGATCCCGGACAAGCTGCCGGTCGAGGGGCCGGTCGCGATCGTCGACTCGATCTCGCCGCAGCGCGGCTTCGGCGCGAAGCACGTCGTGCACATCATCTTCGCTGCCGACCTCTCCGGCCGTTCGCTCGAGGCGGTCACCTCGCAGGACGCCGCCGTCGCCGGCCACCGGCTGTTCGACACGAACGACCTCGACGGCGTCGTGCTCCATCCGCCCATCCAGCGCTTCCTGCGCCGGTGGCAGCCCGGCGACCCGGCGGCGTACCTCGGCGCGCTGTGGGCCCCCTAACTCGTATCTCCATCCAGGGCTACCGCGCCGCCCGCGAGCTCGAGTTCACTCCCGGCGCCGTGTGCGCGCTCGTGGGCGAGGCCTCGAGCGGCAAGTCGACCGTCCTCACCGCCATCTGGACGCTGCTCGAGGCGGCCGCTCCACCGCCGACGATCGACGACGTCTCGCGCGACGCGTCGGCCGGCCGCATCCATCTCGAGGCGCGGCTGAACGGCGGCGACACGATCTTCCTCGACGCGCGCCCGCCCGACACGCTCAACCTGAACCGCGCCGGCGCGCCGCCGGTGCTGTTCCTGCCGGCGAACCTGCGCGCGCGGACGCTCGTCGCGCCGGCGACGGGATCGGGGGCGGCCGACGTCGCCGAGGTGGTGCGGCCGCCGCTCCCGGACCACCACTGGTCCGCCGCCGACGGCGGGCTGCTCCTCGTGCAGGGAATGGAACGCGTCCTCGCGGCCGGGCTGCGCGACTTCGTCCTCCTCGTCGAGGAGCCGGAGCTGTACCTCAGCCCCCATGCGCAGCGCCATCTCTATCGCGTCCTGCGCGAGCTCGCGCAGCGCGGCAACCAGATCCTGTACTCGACGCACGCGCCGGTGTTCCTCAGCGTCGACCGGCTCGAGGAGCTCGCGCTCGTCCGGCACACGAAGGACGTCGGCACGACGCTCTACCAGCCCGAGCCGCTGCCGGAGGCGGAATCGTTCCGCGCGCTGTCGGAGTTCGACAGCGACCGCGCCGAGCTCTTCCTCGCGCGCGCTGCGCTGCTCGTGGAAGGGCGGACGGAGAAGATGACGTTCCCGCTCGTGTTCGACGCGCTCGACGTCGAGGCGGACAAGGAGGGCATCGTCGTTCTCGAGTGCGGCGGCAAGGGGAACATCCCGCTGTTCGCGCGCGTGTGCAACGCGTGCGACATCCCGTACGTGATCGTCCACGACCGCGACGCGCCCGCCGGGCACAAGCCCGTGGAGTCGGAGCTCGTCGTCAACCGCCAGATCCTGGAAGTTGCGGGCAAACGTCGCACCGTGGTGCTCGTCCCCGACTTCGAAGCGGTGTCCGGCGTCTCCGCGCGCACGCGCAGCCGCAAGCCGGCGCGCGCGTACCAGCGCTACACGGGCAACGGCGACGTGCCGGAGCCGCTGAAGGTCGCGGTCGAGCGGGTCCTGCGCGAGGCGCGCCGCTAGCGGCCGCGCGCGCGGCCGGACGAGACCGCCTGCGCCTCCGCCTCGAGCTCGTCGTCGAGCGGGGCGAGCTCGGGGGGCTCGCCGCCGGTGCGGTGCGCGAGCGCCTGCGCGAGGATCCAGTCGGCGAGCCGCGGGTTGCGCGGCAGCAGCGGCCCGTGCAGATACGTGCCGACGGCGCGGCCGAGGCGGCAGCCCTCGTAGCCGCTCTGCCCGTCGTTGCCGAAGCCGGAGACGACGCGGCCCAGCGGCTCCGCGGCGGGGTCGAGCAGCGTCCGGCCGGCGTGGTTCTCGAAGCCGGCGACGGGACCGACCTCCGTCTCGATGAGGACGTTGCCGATCAGGCGCCGGTCGCCGGCCACCGTCTCGAGCGGGAGGAGGCCGACCCCGGGCATGTCGTCGCCATGGTGGCCGCGATAGCCGCGCCCGAGCAACTGGTAGCCGCCGCAGACGGCGAGGAACGCGGCGCCGCCCGCGTGCGCCTCCTTCAGCTGCTCCGCCTTCGCAGCGAGGTCGTGCGAGACGAGCAGCTGCTCGCGGTCCTGTCCGCCGCCGAGGTAGTAGAGGTCGTGCGCGCCGGGCTCGACGGCGTCGCCGATCTCGATCTCGGTGACGTCGAGCTCGTGGCCGCGCCAGGCGGCGCGGCGCGCGAGCACGGCGATGTTGCCGCGGTCGGCGTAGATGTTCAGGTAGTCGGGATACAGATGGCCGACGCGGATGTTCACGCCGCACGCTTCCAGTAGGGCCGCGTCAGCCCCCGCGCGGCGGCGATGCGCTGCAGGCCGAGCATCGCCGTGTACGTGGGGAGGACGACGAGCTCGCCGCCGGACGGCGTGAGTGCGAGGCCGCGGTCGAGCGCGCGCTCGAGGCTCGGCTCGACCTCGATCGCGTCCGTGTCGAAGCCGCCGTACTTGAATCGGAGCGCGAGCTCGGCGGCGCGGTCTCCTCCGGCGACGAGCCGGTCGAGCCCGCCGAGGAGCGGCTCGAAGTCGACGTCCCAGATCCACGAGACGTCGCGTCCGTCGGCGATCGCGTCGTTCAGCGCGACGACGGCGAGCGTCGGCGGTCCGCCGTCGACGAGCGTGCGGATCGCCTCGTTCGCGCCGGCGGGGTTCTTCACCAGGAGCAGGAGCAGCGTCTTGTCGCCGACGGCGATCCGCTCGAATCGCCCGAAGGCCGCACGGAACCGTCCGAGGCCGTCCGCGATCTCGTCGGCGGTCGCGCCGAGCGCGTGCGCGAGCGCCGCCGCGCCGACGGCGTTGTAGACGTTGTAGAGACCCGGCAGCGCGATCTCGACGCGGCGCACGTCACCGGGCAGATGGAGGTCGAACGCGACGCGCTCGAGACCGTGGAGCTCGATCGCGCGGGCGGCAACATCGAGCCGCCCCCGTTCCATGTGCCCGTTCGGGCAGCGGTAGTCGCCAAGGTGGCCCACGTACGCGGCCGCATACTCGAGCGGGGCGCCGCACACGAGGCAGTACTTCGAGTCGGCCGCGTGCTGGAGCGCCGGCCGCGCGACCGAGGGGTCGTCGAGGCCGAACCGGATCTGCGCCGCGAACGATCCGACCAGCGGGTCGTCCGCATTGACGGCGACCGTCGTCTCCTCCGGGAGCGCATCGACGGCGGCTCGCCAGCGCTCCGCCACCAGCTCCAATTCCCCGTAGCGGTCGAGCTGGTCGCGGAAGAGGTTGCCGAGACAGACGGCGCGCGGCCGGACCCGTCGCATCACCTCCGGCAGCGCCCCCTCGTCCACCTCGAGCAACCCGAGCTGGGCGCCGCCGGCGGAGAGGAGGGTGGAGGCGACCCCGGACATGAGGTTCGCCCCCGAGCGGTTGTGCGCGAGGCGGTACCGGGGCCGGAGGATCTCGGCCGCCATCGCCGACGTCGTCGTCTTCCCGTTCGTGGCCGAGATGGTCGCCGTGCCGGCGGGGAGGCGGGCGGCGAGCCGGTCGACGGCGCCGGGGTCGAGGACGGAGAGCAGTTTGCCCGGCACCGTCGTCCCGCCGCCGGCGCCGACGAGGCGCGAGAGGCGGGCGACCGCACCGGCGGCGGCGACCTCGAGTCGGAGCGGGACGGCCATCCGGCCGAATCTAGCGCTGCGCGGGTTCACTTGCGGTTTCTCCAACCTGATCTACCATACTTGCCATGCCCCAGAAGCCCCGCTTTCGCGCGGTGGCACAGATCGATCCGCGCAA
The DNA here is from genome assembly GCA_019234175.1 of Actinomycetota bacterium. Classification (GTDB taxonomy): domain Bacteria; phylum Actinomycetota; class Thermoleophilia; order Gaiellales; family Gaiellaceae; genus Palsa-739. The sequence continues at coordinate 4,744 of JAFALP010000435.1, forward strand.
GCTGGCGGAGTTCCAGGAGGGAATCCGCAAGCGCTACACCGACGACCAGATCGTCGCCGAGCTGAAGGCGTGCGCCGAGCGTCTCGGCCGCTCGCCGACCATGCGCGAGTTCGCCTCCGACCCGGAGACGACCGTGCACCCGCAGACGGTGATCGAGCACTTCGGATCGTGGAACGCGGCGAAGCGCGAAGCGGGTCTGGTGCCGCGCAGGTTCGCGACGCGCGAGGAGCTCCTCGGCCTCCTGAAGGAGCTCGGCGCCGAGCTCGGCCGGCCGCCGACGGCGCGCGACATCGACGAGCACAAGGGCCGGTTGCCGTCGAAGTCGCTCTACTGGCACACGTTCGGGTCGCTCACGACGGCGCTGCGCGAGGCGGGCTTCGACGTCCCGGTGGGGGAGGAGCGGCTCGAGCGCGCCGTGGAGCAGGGCGCGGCGATGGCGCGCAAGCTCGGCCGGCTGCCGAAGTTCGCCGACTGGGCGGAGGCGCGGAAGGAGGACGACACGCTCATGACCGAGTGGCAGGTGTACCGCCTCCTCGACGCACGGCGCGGCGCGTGGTCCACGTTCCAGTTCCTCGTCCGCGAGCAGCTCGAGTCGCACGGGGCGCGCGTCGCCGCGGACGGAACGGTCAAGCGGAAGCGCTAGCGGCGAACCGAGGGCGTTCACGTGCCGGCGAGCGCTCCGCGCAGCCGAACCTCGATCGCTGGGAGAGCGGAGCTCTTCGAGCGATCACGCGGCGGCGAGCGCCGCGAGCTG
>JAFALP010000079.1 GCA_019234175.1 Actinomycetota bacterium
CCCTCGTAGACGGGGCTGACCGTGTACTTCGGGCCGCCGAAGACGCTGCCGCCGGTGCGCTCGGCGAGCCGGAAGGCGAACTCGGCCACCGAGCGGCAGATCCGCCGCTCGATCCGCTCCGTGCGGAACGCGAGCTCGGCGTCGCCCTCGCCCTCGCGCCACTCGGTCGCGCCGTAGGCGTCGCCGACAGCCATGCGCACGATCGAGATCGGCGCGTACACGCCTGCGACCGGGACGATGCCGGGAATGCGGCGTCCGGTGCGCACGATCACCTTGCCTCCGATCTCCTCGCGCAGGATGCGATTCGGCGAGCCGATCTCGCCGCGGCCCTCCGGCGTGACGGTCGCCGCCTTCAGCCCGAGCCCCTGCTCGCGAATCGCCGCCGCCGCCTCGTGCACGATCCCGTTGTCGGTCGCACGCCGGCTCTCGAGCGACAGGTCGAAACGGGGGAACTCGAGGTCGACGCCGATCACGTCCGGCGCGAGCACCCGGAGCGCCTCTTCCAGCAGCTCCTGGCCGGTCTGGTCGCCCTCCAGGACGACGATCACGCGGTCGTCGCGCATCGGCGGCCAGTGTAGTGGCGTTTCCCCTCCGAGATGCTGACGCGGACCGGACGCAAGGGCGCCTTTCGCTACGTCGACGCGAAGGGCCGCGAGGTGCGCGACGAGGAGACCCTGGAGCGCATCGCGAAGCTGGCGATTCCGCCTGCGTGGAAGGGCGTCGAGATCGCCGCCGGCCCGCGCGCGAAGCTGCAGGCGACCGGGGTCGACGCCGCAGGCCGGAAGCAGTACCTCTATCACCAGAATTTCCGAGCCGCGCAGGAGCGCGCGAAATTCGAGCGTCTCATTCGCTTCGGCGAGCGTCTGCCCGAGCTCCGGACGATCATGGCCGAGCATCTCGACAAGGGCACGCTCGACCGCGAGCGCGTGACCGCGATCGCGCTGCGCCTCATCGACCTCGGCTGGTTCCGCGTGGGCAACGACCGCCACACGCAGACGTCCGGGACGTACGGGATCACGACGCTGCGCAAGCGCCACGTGCACGTACGCGGCGACCGCGTCCGGCTTTCCTTCATCGGGAAGGGACGCTCGGAAGTGCGCACGTCGCTGGTCGACGACGAGCTGGCGACGGCGGTCCGCGAGCTCCTCGCCGTCCCCGGGGGTGCGCGCCTCTTCCGCTACGAGCGCGACGACGCAGGGGTGTGCGATCTCACGAGCCGCGTCGTCAACGAGTACGTGAAGACGTATCTCGGAGAGGAGTTCACCGCGAAGGACTTCCGCACCTGGGGCGGCACGCTCGTGGCGGCGGTCGCATTCGCCGAGCGGGTGCAGGCGGGGCGGAACGGGAAGGGCGGGATCACCGCGGTGATGCGGGTCGTCTCCGAGCGGCTCGGGAACACGCCGGCGGTCTGCCGCCAGTCCTACGTCGCCCCAACCGTCGTCGACGCGTATCTGGAGGGGAGAACGCTCGCGGATTTCCGGCCCCGACATTTGCGCAAGCTGGGCGCTCGCCAAACGGGGTTGGAGCCGGAAGAGATGGCGCTCATCCAGCTGCTGAATTTCCGCTAACTTTCGGCCCATGGCACGCAAAACCGTTCTCGTTTGCGACAACTGCTCCAAGGAAGTCGAAGAGGGCAAGGGCGCGATGCTCCGGGTGACGTTCACGGACGCGCGGCGCGGCTCGAAGCAGGCCGACCTCTGCGACGACTGCGCAGGCTCGATGCCCGGCAGAACGGTCGCGCGCCGCGGCCGGAAGCCGAAGTCGGCTGCGACAGCCTGACCGGGCGACAGCGGAAGCCCCCTCTACGATGAGGCGGTGCCGCTCAGCCTGATCGCTGGGCCTGCGAACGCGGGCAAGGTCGAGACGCTGCTCGACCGCTATCTCGCCGCTCTCGAGCGGGAGCCTGTCCTCATCGTGCCAACCGGGCCGGACGTCGAACGCGTCGAGCGAGAGCTCCTCGAACGCCGCCCGGCGCTCCTCCACGGCTCGATCGGGACGTTCGACGACGTGTTCGAACGCGTCGCGTTGGCAGGCGACGGCGGGCGGCCGGTCGTGTCCTCCGCGCAGCGCACACTGCTCGTCCGCCGGGTCGTCGCCGAGGCGACGCTCGGCCGGCTCGCCGCCTCCGCCCGCTTCGGCGGCTTCGCCGACTCGCTCCTGCAGGCGCTCGGTGAGCTCGAGTCCGGACTGCTCGATCCGGGCCAGCTCGAGGGCGACCTCGCCGCGCTCTACGCCGCCTACCGCAGCGAGCTCGACCGGCTCGGCGTCTGGGACCGCGACCTCCTCCGCCGGAGCGCAGCCGAGCGCGTGCAGAACGAGCTGGACGCGTGGCACGGCGAGCCGGTGTTCGCGTACGGCTTCGAGGACCTCACCGGCGCCGAGTGGGCGCTTCTGGAAGCGCTCGCCGGACGGACGGAGGTGACGGTCTCGCTCCCGTACGAGCCGGGCCGCCCGGCGTTCACGTCGCTGCGTCGGACCGCCGACGATCTCGCGCGGCTCGCCGGCTCTCGGATCGAAGAGCTGTCCGCCCGGTGGATCGACACCGCGCAGCCCGCGCTCGCGCACGTCGAACGTCGTCTCTTCGACGACGTCGCGTCGGAGCCCGTCTCCATCGA
>JAFALP010000092.1 GCA_019234175.1 Actinomycetota bacterium
ATGGGGATCCAGGCCGTGAAGGGCGTCGAGATCGGCGACGGCTTCGCGCTCGCCGGTCTCCGCGGCTCCGAGGCGCACGACGAGATCGGGATGGACAAGCGCCGCACGTCGAACCGCGCGGGCGGCATCGAGGGCGGCATGTCCAACGGCGAGGAGGTCGTCGTTCGCGCGGCGATGAAGCCGCTGCCGACGCTGATGAAGCCGCTCGCGTCCCTCGACCTGGAGACGGGCGAGGCCGCGACCGCCCTCGTGGAGCGCAGCGACGTCTCCGCGGTGGAGGCGCTCGCCGTCGTCGCCGAGGCGGCGGTGGCGTGGGAGCTCGCGCGCGCGGCACGGGACAAGTTCGGCGGCGACGCGCTCGGCGACTTCGTCGGTGCGTGGCAGGCGTACACGGAGCGGATCTGAACAAGCACATCGCGCTCATCGGGTTCATGGGCGCCGGCAAGTCGACGATGGCGCCGATCGTGGCCGAGCGCCTCGGCCGGGCTGCAATCGACGTCGACGACGAGCTCGGCGTCGACATCCCGGCGCTCTTCGCGCAGGGCGAGGAGGCGTTCCGCGCGGTCGAGGCTCCGCGCACGGTCGCGCTTCTCGCCGGGACCGAGCCGGCGGTGCTCGCGCTGGGCGGCGGCTCGATCAAGTCCGACGAGGTCCGCGACGCGCTCGGCCGCTACGCCGTCACCGTCTTGCTCGACGTCGACGTCGATACCTGCTGGGAGCGCGTGAAGGCCAGCGATCGGCCACTCGCCCAGGACGAGGCAGCCTTCAGGCGGCTCAACGACGAGCGGCGACCGCTCTACGGCGGGCTCGCGGACGCCGTCGCACGCGACGTCGACGACGTCGTCCTCGCCGCCGCCGGCGTGCACGTCGGGCGCGGTTCCCTCGGGAAGCTCGGCTCGCTCGTCCCCGGCGACGGTGCGGTCGCGCTCGTGTCCGACGCCCACGTCGCCGGCATCCACGGCATGGACGCGCAGCTCGCACTCGGCCCGCGCCTCGCCGAGACGCACGAGCTCCCCTCCGGCGAGGAGGCGAAGACGCTGCTCTCCCTCGACCGGCTCTGGCAGGGGCTCCGGCTCGGCCGGAGCGGCACCATCGCCGCCCTCGGCGGCGGCACGACGACCGACGCAGCCGGATATGCAGCCTCTGCATATTTGCGCGGCGTCCCGTGGGTGCCCGTCCCGACGAGCCTCGTGGGGCAGGTCGACGCCGCCATCGGCGGGAAGACCGGGATCGACCTGCCGCAGGGGAAGAACCTCGTCGGCGCCTTCCACTGGCCCGTGCGCACCGTCATCGACCCGGCATTGCTGGAGACGCTTCCCGAGGCGCAGCGCCGCGAGGGCATGAGCGAGGTGGTGAAGACCGGGCTCCTCGCCGGCGAGCCGTTCTGGGATCTCGGCGACGACGAGCTCGTCCGGCGCTGCGCCGCGTTCAAGGCCGGCGTCTGCCTCCGCGACCCGCACGACCACGGCGAACGGAAGATGCTGAACCTCGGCCACACCTTCGCGCACGCGCTCGAGGCCGCCGCCGGGTACGAGGGCGTCACGCACGGCCGCGCAGTCGCGCTCGGGCTCCTCGCCGCCCTCCGCCTGTCCGGCCGGGACGTCGACCAGGTGGAGGAGCTTCTCCGGCCCGAGCCCGTGCCCGTCGACCGCGACCGCGCCTGGGAGGCGCTTCTCCGCGACAAGAAGGGCCCGCTCCGGCTCGTCCTTCTCGGCAAGGACGGCCCGCGCTGGGACGTCGAGGTCCCGGCCGATGAGGTTCGGCACGAGCTGGATCGGTTGATCGCATGAGGGTCACGGTCCTGAACGGCGTGAACCTGAACGTCCTCGGGCGACGCGACCCGACGGTGTACGGCGGCCTCACCATCGCCGAGCTCGAGAGCCGCATCTACGAATGGGCGCGCGGCATGGAGCTGACCGTGCAGTGCCGGCAGACGAACAGCACCGGGGAGTTCATCAAGTGGTGCCACGACGCCTACGACAACACCGACGGCCTCGTCGTCAACCCGGCCGCGTGGACGCACTACGAGTGGTCGATCCACGACGCGCTCGAGCCGCTGACGATCCCGATCGTGGAAGTACATCTCTCCAACGTCGACGAGCGCGAGGAGTGGCGACGGCAGTCCGTCATCGCCGACCTCGTCGCCGCCCGTTTCTCCGGCCATGGGCCGGACGGATACAAGCTGGCCCTCGAATATCTGAAGGAGAACGTGTGAATCGCATCGCCCGCCTGCGGGAGCGGCTCGAGGAGCCGCTGCTCGTCACCAACCTGGTCAACGTCCGCTACCTCTGCGGCTTCGACAGCTCGAACGCCGCACTGCTCGTCGAGCAGGACCGCGTGCGGCTGTTCACGGACTTCCGCTACATCGACGCGGCGCGCGCGGTCGAGGACGTGGATCTCGTGCAGACGAAGCGCGCGATCATCGGGGAGCTGGCCGAGACGCTGAAGGGGCGGATCGGGTTCGAGACGGCGCTGCCGTTCGAGCAGTATCGGACGCTCGCATCCGGCGGCCTCGACGTCGTCCCGCGCAGCGGGCTCGTCGAGGCGCTGCGGGCAGTGAAGGACGAGAGCGAGCTCGCGCTCCTGCGGCGCGCGTGTGCGATCACCGACCTGACGTATGAGCGCCTCCTGGACGTGCGCTTCATCGGGCGGCGCGAGCGGGACGTCGCCTGGGACCTCGCGCGCCTCTTCCACGAGGAAGGGGCGGAGTCGTTCGCGTTCGAGTTCATCGTCGGCTCCGGGCCGACCGGCTCGCGTCCGCATGCGCGCGCCGGCGACCGGAAGATCGGCACCGGCGAGCTCGTCGTCATCGACGCGGGCTGCACCGTCGGCGGGTACTCGTCCGACTACACGCGCACGTTCTCGACGGGCCCGCTCGGCGAGCGCGAGCGCGAGGCGTACGAGGTCGTCGCGCTCGCGCAGGACGCCGCCCTCGGCGGGATCCGCGCGGGGCTGAGCGGCGTGGACGCCGACCGGCTCGCGCGCGCGATCGTGGACGAGAGCGAGTTCGAGGGGCTCATGGGCCACGGGCTCGGCCACGGCCTCGGCCTCGAGGTGCACGAGGCGCCGAAGCTCTCGACGGAGTCCACCGACGTGCTCGAGGCGGGAAACGTCGTCACCGTCGAGCCCGGCGTCTACATCGCCGGCGAGTTCGGCATCCGCATCGAGGACGACGTCGTCGTGAAGGAGGACGGCATCGAGAACCTCAGCGGGTTCCGGAAGGACTTGGTGGAGGTCGGCTAGCTACCATCGACCGTTCGTGGCAGACCAGGTCGACACGAACAGCTTCAAGAACGGCATGCACATCGAGCTCGACGGCAAGGTGTGGCGCATCGTCGAGTTCCAGCACGTGAAGCCGGGCAAGGGCGGCGCGTTCGTCCGCACGAAGCTGAAGGGGCTCGACAACGGGGCCGTCGTCGACCGGACGTTCCGCGCCGGCGAGAAGTTCCCGCGCGTGCACACGGAGACGAAGAACGTGCAGTACCTGTACGACGATGGCGGCGAAGTCCACTTCATGGACACGGAGTCGTACGAGCAGTTCGCGCTCCCGCACTCCGACCTCGAGGACGAGCTGCCGTTCATGCAGCCGAACGCGACCGTGCAGGTGCTCGCGGTGGACGGCAAGCCGTCGTCCGTGTCGATGCCCGCGTCCGTCGAGCTGGCGGTCGTCGAGACCGAGCCCGGCGTGAAGGGCGACACCGTCTCCAACGTGACGAAGCCGGCCACGCTCGAGACCGGCGCGGTCATCCAGGTGCCGCTGTTCGTGAACGTCGGCGACCGCCTCAAGGTCGATCCGCGCGAGAAGCGCTACATCAGCCGGGCGTAGACTCCCACCGGTGATCTGGCGCACCGCGCTGCTGCTGGCCTACGTCGGGCTCGGCATCGTGTTCGGCGTCGTCCTCGGCGGCGGCTGGGTCGTCCTCCTCTTCTTCGCCGTGTGGGGAGGCGTGTGGCTCGGCTTCTCGCTCTTCTGGAGTTGGGGCGACCGGGCACGTGAGGCGCTGATGAAGCGCTCCACCTCCGGCTAAGGTCCCAGGCCGTGCCGACCCTCGCCGACACGACCATTCGCCTGCTCGGACAGGAGCCGCTCGCCGGACGGATGCCCGTCGCGGACCAGCTCCGTCTGGCCGAGATCCTCGACCAGGCCGGCTTCGCCTACCTGGAGGTGTCCGGCGGCGGCGTGTTCGACGCCGCGGTGAAGCGCGGTATCGAGAGCCCGTGGGAGCGCATCCGCGCGCTGAAGGCGCGCGTGAAGACGCCCCTCGGCCTCGCGCTCCGCGGCCGCTTCCTCGTCGGCTCGCGGCCGGTGAACGCCGACTTCTCCCGGCGCTTCGTCGAATCGGCGGCGCAGAACGGCATCGACGTCTTCCGCCTCCACGATCCGCTCAACGACGTGTCCAACCTGCGCGAGGCCGCCGCGGCGGTCGTCGCGGCGGACCGTGACTTCGAGGCGGGGCTCGTGTACAGCCCGAGCCCGACCGGCGACATCGGCGTGCTCGTCGAGCGCGCGAAGGCGCTGCCCGAGCTCGGCGCCGTGCGCGTGCTCCTGCACGACCCCACCGGGTCGCTGCAGCCGCACAAGGCGAAGGAGCTCGTCCCCGCGCTCGCGGAGGCGAGCGGCCTGCCGGTCGGCATCTACGTCCAGGGCGCGGGAGGCAGCGCGCTCGCCGCCACGCTCGACGCCGCCGAGGCGGGCGCGCAGATCATCGCATGCGCGATCTATCCGCTCGCGCTCTCGCTCCACCGCGTGTCCGGCGAGGCGCTCGCGGAGGCGCTCGCCGGCATGGGACTCGACACCGGAGTGGACGTGGCGAAGCTCTGGGAGGCGTCGGATCTCGTCGACGAGCACATCGGCGACGAGCCGGTGGCGCCGCTCGCGCCGCGTGTCGCCGTCCGCGCCGCCGAGCACGACGTTCCCGCGAGCCTCGTCGCCGGTGTCGACGCGACGCTGCGCGCGCAGGGAGCGGGCGACCGCCTCGAAGAGGTGCTGGAGGAGCTCGACCGCGTCCACGACGAGGTCGGGTGGCCGCCGCTCGCCGCGCCCATCGGACAGGTGCTCGCGTCGCAGGCGCTGCTGAAC
>JAFALP010000154.1 GCA_019234175.1 Actinomycetota bacterium
CCTCGACGCAGCTCTGGCCGTACGAGTCGCACAGCGCCCAGAACTGGGGGCCCGACAAGGACCCGAACTTCGTCAAGAACATCCCGTCGATCGCGATCGTCGACTCGGGTGTCGACTCGGCGTTGCCCGACTTCGGCAACCGCGTGATCGCTTCGGTCGACCTGAGCACGCTGACAGATGGTCAGGGCACGCAGGACGACAACGGGCACGGCACATTCGTGGCCGGCATCGCGGCGGACGGCCTCACGGGCATGACGGGGGCCAACCCGGGCGCCAACCTGGTGAGTGTGAAGGTGATGGGCGCGGACGGGATGGGACTGACGAGCGACATCATCAACGCGTGTCAGTGGATCTTGAACAACGCGTCGACCTACAACATCAAGGTCGTGAACTTCTCGCTGCACAGCGACATCACGGCACCGTTCTACATCGACCCGCTCGACCGCGCGGTGGAGCAGCTGTGGTTCCACGGCATCACGGTCGTGGTCGCGGCCGGAAACTACGGCAACACCGACGGCTCGCCGAGCGGTGTGATCTACAGCCCCGGTGACGACCCGTTCGTGATCACAGTCGGCGCGGCGGACACCGATGGTTCGACCAATCCGAACAAGGCCTCGATGGCTCCCTGGTCGGCGTATGGCTACACGGTCGACGGGTTCTTCAAGCCTGAGCTGTCGGCTCCCGGCCGCTACATGATCGGCCCGCAGCCGCCAAGCTCGACGCTGGCGACCGAGCGGCCCAGCAGCGTGGTCACGGCCGCGATGGTCGCTGCGCAGGCCAACGGGCATCCCGATCAGAACGTCCTCGCAGCGCTGAGCGGGGGAAGCTACATCCAGCTTTCCGGCACGTCGTTCGCGGCGCCGGTCGTCGCGGGTGCAGCGGCGAACATCCTCGCTAAGCATCCGACCTGGACGCCTGACCAGGTGAAGGGTGCGTTGATGCTCACCGCGAAGGCCGGCAACTCGCTCGGCAGCGCGGGCGGCGTCGGCGTTATCCAGGGCGACCAGGCCGTGAACATCAACAACCCGCCGAACCCGAACGCGGGACTCGAAAACTACGTCACGACGGGCAACGGGGTCAACGGGTCGAGCGTCAGCTTCAATGCCGCCTCCTGGAACAGCGCCGCGGGAACAAACGCCTCCTGGAACAGCGCCTCCTGGAACTCGGCGTCGTGGAACTCGGCGTCCTGGAACAGCGCCTCCTGGAACTCCGTCTCCTGGAACAGCGCCTCCTGGAACTCGGCCTCCTGGAACTCGGCCTCGTGGAACTCGGCCTCGTGGAACTCCGTCGCGGCGACCTCCGCCTCGAAAGAGGACGCGGCCGAAGGGGACAACACCGAGGATCCCTCACGGCGCGCACTCTCGCCGGCAGAAGTCGAGGCCATGCTGGCCGACCCGAACTTCGACCCGACCTCGGTACCGCCCACGGTCCTCGCGGCCGCGCAGGCGCTCCTCAACCCGCCGGCGCCGGCGACCACGACAACCACCCCGACGACGACGCCGACGTCGACAGTCACCTCGGCTCTGCCGTAAGAAGCCGGGCCGGCCGACAGAGAGTGTGCGGTACCCCACTCCGGCCATCAGCCCGAACTGTGAGAGGGAGACGCCGCAGCGTCTCCCTCTCCGCGTCTTGCGTATGAAGCGGGGCCGCATCCCGCGGCATGGGCGTGATTCCCGCGCTGCCGCTCCACTCAGACGGCGCTGATCGCCAACCGGTCTGGGTCGCGATCACCGCCGGGGATCGAAGCGACGCCGTCGTGAAGGAACCTGCAGACGAGCCCGGCGCTCGTCGACCCTCACGCCTTTTGCACCTCTCTGGCCGACCCGGCCGACGGCGCCGATCGTCCACAGCTGCGACGACGGAGACGACCTGCAACCCGGTCACAACGAGTCGTAGAGGCCGCCGATCAGCTGCGGGCGCGTTCCGGCGCCGACGCGCGCCACCCCACCAAACGCCGAGCGTCGCGAAAGCGACGACTGCGCACGCGCTCCCCGTCGGCGACGGTTGCGGACGTTCAGCGCGAACATCGAAGGCCGACTGACCCCCTTATCTGACAGTCGACACACGCACGCACGCACGGGTAGCAAAATGATCACGCCGGTGTCCGGCTATGCGCGTCGCAGGGCCAGCTCTCTGTCAGCGGCAACAGTCATGAGCGGGTTGGCGTCCGGCACCGTCGCCGTCGTCTGCCTTCCAGCCCGTGTGCGGTTCGTGCCGAGCGTTGCCTGAACGATCGAGAACGTGCCCCGCACGCGCGGAGGGAGGGGCGGCCGCGACATCACCGAATGAAGCCCCGCTACTTGTTTGCGAGATCGGCTGCGGGCTCCCACCATCAATTGCGAACGAACCATCGTCGGGCGTGCCCGCACCAATCGTCGTGATGACGCCGTTTCCGACCGCCGAGATGTCGATCTGCGAGCCGGTTAGCTGCAGCGCATAACGCCCGCCCGGAAAATAGAAGCGGAGATCGTCACCCGTGTAGACGGTCCCGCCAACCGCCGTAGGGGCGGCGCCGCTAACCGTCGGGGTGCCTGTGCCGTCGCTTCTGTAGCGGAGAACGACGATCGCGCCGTGCCCTACATATCCGAAAATCAGACCTTGCCCAGCGATGATGATGTTCCCAGCTGCGTTCGAAACGACCAACGCGCCCTCGTCCGAGGCATGCACCGGCGCGGCTACGGTAAGCGAAACGCCGATCCCCACGACTGCCAACAGCCTCCGCATGCCCGGCGCGGAGTATTCCCGCCGCCACAGCTTTTGGCATCCTTCAGAACGTAAGGAACGTGTATGGGTTCCGCCGTCGCGCCCGTAGGCGGCAGCCACACCGCACCCAACATCAGATACGGCGCGATCAGATTGGAGCCGTGTGTCGTGGCTCCTGAGTCGACGCCGGGCAAGGCACCTCTCATCAACCGAACGTGGCCGCGCCAACCAGTACGGCGACCCCTTGGTACATGGTCGAACTGCACGAACAGAGACGCCGACTGTTCTGAGTGTCTCGTACACACTCGCACAGCCCAGAACTACGAACCCCACGATCGGGCCGAGAGCGGGAGTCACGGGCTAACTGCGGTCAGGACTCGCGGCGACGAGCGTCGCGCCTGAGCGCCTCGATGCGACGACCCGCCTGTTTCGTGGGGCGGGCGCCGAGATCCACCCCAGTGGTTGCCCAAGGCGTCGTTCGCGCCGCGGTCGCTCGCGCGCCTCCCTCGAGTCGGGCGTCTCCTCGTAGAGACCGGCGGCCACGTCCGCCGACCACGTCGCTCGGCCAGCGCAGTCACGACAGTCACCGTAGCCAGCGCGCTCGGTTTCGAGAACGTGCTCGGGCTGCGCATGAATCAGAGCTCGCGGTGGAACCAGACGATGAACATGGAACGGGCGCAAGTAAAGTCGTTCGAAGGGAAGTCGCTGACGGCGGCTCAAGACACCACCGGCGTCACAGGTGCGATGAGCATCGCCGGTTCGTACCGGGGACGGGTCCTGGTTGTGGTGACCGGCCCTCCTGCGAGCGGGAAGACGACGTTCGCACGGGCGGTCGCATCCCGCATGGGCCTCGCGTTGTTG
>JAFALP010000164.1 GCA_019234175.1 Actinomycetota bacterium
TGGTTGCGAGCCTCATCTCGTGAACTGTAGATGCACTGTGCGGTTGATCACACAAACGAAGTGGAAGCTCCGTTTTAACGGAGTTGTTACTCCGGTTGTGCTACGGTCGCGCCATGAAACGGAGCACTCACTCTCACTTCAATCCCTGGCTCACCCTCGTCGTCGTCTGCTTCGCGCAGTTCATGGTCGTTCTCGACGCCACCGTCGTGAACGTCGCGCTGCCTTCGATCCAGAAGGATCTCGGGCTGAGCGAGGCCAACCTCCAGTGGATCGTCAACGCGTACACGCTCGTGTTCGGCGGATTCCTGCTCCTCGGCGGCCGCGCCGGCGACCTGCTCGGTCGCAAGCGGCTGTTCCTCATCGGACTCGTCATCTTCACGACGGCGTCGCTCCTGAACGGGCTCTCGACCTCGTCCGGCGAGCTCATCGGCTTTCGCGCGCTGCAGGGCCTCGGCGCCGCGCTCATCTCCCCCGCCGCGCTGTCGATCATCTCGACGACGTTCGCCGAGGGGAAGGAGCGCGCGCGTGCGCTGGCCGTGTGGGCCGCGATCGCCATCGGCGGCTCCGCGTTCGGCCTCGTGCTCGGCGGCTGGCTGACGCAGTCCTTCTCCTGGCCGTGGATCTTCTTCGTGAACGTGCCGGTCGGCATCTTCACGTTCCTCGCCACCCTGCGGATCGTTCCGGAGTCGCGTGACGAGCACGCGGCGAAGCACTACGACATCGGTGGCGCGGTGACGGTCACGGGCGGCCTCATGTCGCTCGTGTTCGCGATCGTGAAGGCGGAGACGAGCGGCTGGACTGCCGGCGTCACCATCGGCTTCTTCGCCCTCGCGATCGCGTTGCTGTCGTCGTTCATCGTCATCGAGCTGCGCTCTCCCGCGCCGCTCGTGCGGCTGTCGATCTTCAAGGTGCGATCGCTCGCGACCGCGAACCTGACGATGTTCCTCGTGGGGTCGGGGATGTTCGCGATGTTCTTCTTCATCACGCTGTACCTGCAGCGCGTCCTCGGCTATCACCCGCTGAAGGCCGGCCTGTCCGTCCTGCCGTTCACGTTCGGGATCATGGTGTCGGCCGGTCTCGCGTCCAACCTTGCGCCGCGCGTCGGCGTCCGGCCGGTCGCGGCGGTGGGCATGGTCCTCACCGCCATCGGGATGCTCCCCTTCGCGCGCATGCCCGTCGGCGGGTCATACGTCAGCGACGTCCTCCCGGGGATGCTCGTCGCCGCACTCGGGATGGGCGCGGTCTTCATGCCGATCACGCTCGTGGCCACAACGGGGCTGAAGGACGAGGACCAGGGTCTCGCATCCGGCCTCTTCAACACGTCACAGCAGATCGGCGGCGCGCTCGGCCTCGCCATCCTGTCCACGATCGCCGCCGGCCGGACCCACGGCAGCTCGAAGGCGGCGCTCGTGCACGGCTTCCACTACGCGTTCGCGGGCGCGGCTGTGTTCGTCGTCGCGGCACTCGTCCTCATGCTGGCGCTGCTGCGCAAGGGCGACGTCGCCAAGATCGAGGCGGAGGCCGCTCAGGCCTCGCCCGTCGCAGCGTGAGGGCCGACGCCCAGCGCAATCTCGATCTCGTCCTCGGCGCGGCACAGGAGTGCTTCGCCGAGGGCGGGGTCGACGTGAGCGTCGACGAGGTCGCCCGCCGCGCCGGCGTCGGCCACGGCACCGTCTTCCGCCGCTTCCCGACGAAGGAGGCGCTGCTCGACGCGGTGCTCTCGAAGGAGCTCGACCGCATGCTCGTGTTCGCGCAGGCCGGGCTCGCGGAGGCGGACCCGTGGGAGGGGTTCGCGGCGTTCTTCCGCGCCGCCGCCGAGAGCTATGCGCAGAACCGCGCGCTGCACGAGGCGAAGGAGCGCTGCCACGAGCTCCCGCAGATGCCGGCGATCGAGCACGCCGCGCGCGAGCTCGTCCGCCGCGCGCAGAAGGCCGGCGTCCTCCGCGAGGACCTCACGCCCGACGACATCGGCGAGCTCGTCCCGGTGGCGAGCCGGTATCCGGACGTGATCCTCGACGGGCTACGCGGACAGCCCGGCGTGCGTGGGCTGCGGCCAGAGGCCGGCGCCGGCGTCCGCCGGTAGCTCCTCGAGCTCGAGCTCCAAGACCTCTGCGAGCGCGGCGGCCGCGTGCGGCCGCACCTCGTCGACGCTCACCTCGCGTCCCGCTTCGCGCGCGACCGTGGTGAACATCGCGTCCTCGAGCCCGCACGCCGTGATCCAGTCCGTGAACGGCGCCGGATCGAGGTCGACGTTCAACGCGTAGCCGTGCGTCGTCACCCAGCGGGACACGTGCACGCCGATGGACGCGATCTTGCGCGGCGGCCGCGTCAACCAGACGCCGGTGAGGCCGTCGATGCGCTCGCCGGCGAGCCCGAACGGGGCGATGGTGCGGATGAGCGCCTCTTCGAGATTGCGCACGTACTGCTTCACGTCGCGTCCGTGCCGCTTCAGGTCGAGGATCGGATAGGCGACAAGCTGGCCGGGACCGTGGAACGTCGACTTGCCGCCGCGGTCGGTCTCGACGAGCTCGACGTCGGCTCCGTCGGGAATGTGCAGCTCCTGCTCGTCGGTGCGCCGGCCGAGCGTCACCACGGGCGGGTGCTCGAGCAGGATCACCGTGTCCGGGACGGCGCCCTGCGACACCGCGCCGGCGAGCGAGCGCTGCAAGTCCCACGCCTCCAGGTAGGGCACCTGCCCGAGCTGGAGGAGATAGCCGGGCCTAGGAGCCGTCGCCTTCCCAGCCCTCGAGCCGGGCGCGCAGGTCGCGCAGGAAGCGGCCGGCGTACGCGCCGTCGACGAGCCGGTGGTCGTACGTGAGCGTGATGTTCATCATCGGCTTGATCGCGATCGCGTCGTTGCCGTTCTCGTCGGTCACGACCCACGGCCGCTTCACGAGTGCGTACGTGCCGAGGATCGCCGACTGCGGCTGGTTGATCACCGGAGTTCCGTGGAACGTCCCGTAACCACCCGGGTTGGTGATCGTGAACGTCCCGCCCTGCACGTCGTCGGGCAGGAGCTTCTTGTCGCGCGCGCGCGCGGCGATGTCCGCGATCGAGCGCGCGATCCCGAGCAGGTTCAGCCCCTCGGCGTTGCGGATGACGGGGACGATGAGGCCCTTGCCCTCCGCGAGCTCGACGGCGATGCCGAGGTTGACGTAGTTGCGGGTGACGATCGAGTCGCCCCGCAGCTCGCCGTTGATGTAGGGGTAGTCCTTCAGCGTGTCGACGGCGGCGCGTCCGATGAACGCGAGATACGTGGGGTTGACGCCGTACGCAGACTGGTACTCCTTCTTCAGGGTCTCGCGCGCGGCGACCACGCGGGACATGTCCACCTCGATGGCGCTGGTGACGTGCGCGGCCGTGTCCACCGAGCGGCGCATGTGCTCGGCGATGCCGCGGCGCATGGCGGTGATCGGCTCCACCGTCTCGCCTGCCTGCGGTGCGGCGGCGGGCGCGGGCGCGGGAGCCGCCTTCGGCGCCGCGGGCGCCGGAGCGGAAGGGGCCGGCGCCGGCGCCTGGGGTGCGGCGGCATGTGCGCCCTGCTCGACGAAGGCGAGGATGTCCTGCTTCGTCACGCGGCCGCCGCGGCCGGTGCCGGGAATCTGGTTGGGATCGACGCCGTGCTCGGAGGCGATGCGCGCGACCACCGGCGAGACGAACTTGCCGTTGCCGGACGGCTCCGCGGCGACGGGC
>JAFALP010000172.1 GCA_019234175.1 Actinomycetota bacterium
CATCGCCGACCCGAGCCCGGCCGCGAACGGCAGCGTCACCGGCTCGACCGTGACGATCGCCTACATGGACGACACCGCGATCAACCCGACGACGCTGCCGACGGCCGTCCTCAGCACGGGCCAGGTGCTGACCGTCACCGAGACGACGGCGACCGGCCTCCCCCAGAACTACGTGGACACGTACGGCGGCTCCACCTCGACGCGGTACCAGACGCTGCTCACGATCCAGCTGCCGGCCGGTCTCGCCAACGGCAACTACCAGATCCTCGTGAGCGCGTTCGACTCCGACGGCGACCAGGATCAGTGGGCGTGGCCGATCGTGATCGGGCCCGGCGGCGGCGGAACCGGCGGCGGCGGCGGCGGCACGACGGGCACGCCCACCTCGAGCATCGCCAACTTCACCGGCGACGCGGTTCCCGCGGGCGACACGCTCTGGTTCACGAGCACGACGCACGTCGACGGCCTCCAGTCGTCCCAGGTCACGCTCACCTTCACGAACCAGACGATCACGATGGGCTCGACGACGATTTCCGTCCCGGACGCGAAGGTCGTCTTCTCCCCCACGGCGACGACCGCGACGACGACGTTCACCGGCGGCATGTGGGTGACCACGGTCCCCTTGAAGCTCGGAGGCAACGTGTTCGTCTCCGGTGTGGCGTATCAGCTCCCGGCAGCACTTGCCGGCAACCTGAAGAACGTCAAGTGGTCGGCGAACGTCTCCAGCGACACGAAGAACGTCAACGTGCACTTCTCGTGGGGCGCAGCGGCCTACACGAGCTTCGGCACGAGCCCGAACGTGAAGCCGGTGGACGACGGCAAGGCGAGCGCCTACCAGAACGGCGACAAGGCCGGCTCGCCGGAGGCCTACAAGGCGTTCGTGGTCAAGGGTGGCACGGGCGGCGGCGGGAACAACTACGCCGGCAACTCGTCGCCCGACGCGCAGGTCAAGTTCTAGGCTCCCGGCCGCCAGAGCGGCTCGTCCACGCCATCCGCCGCGTTCGCCGTGCGTGCGGCGATGAAGAGCAGGTCGGAGAGCCGGTTCAGGTACACGCGCGCCAGTGGGCTCACGTCCGCCTGGAGCGAAGCGATCTCGGCGCGGCGCGCGACGGTGCGCGCCACGTGGAGGCGCGAGGCCGGTTCCGAGCCGCCGGGCAGGACGAAGCTCTTCAGCTCGGGGAGCGCGGCGTTCAGCTCGTCGCAGTCCGCCTCGAGCCGGTCGATCATCGGCTGCGTGACCCGCAGCCGGTCCTCGACCTCGATCGGGACCGAGAGGTCGGCACCGACGTCGAAGAGCTCGTTCTGCACGCGGGCCAAGGGCTCCCGAAGCGACTCCGGCAGCTCGCCCGCGAGGACGACGCCGATGTGCGAGTTGAGCTCGTCCACGATCCCGTACGCGACGATGCGCGGATCGAGCTTCGAGACGCGGGAGCCGTCGCCGAGGCTCGTCTCCCCCGCGTCGCCTCCACGCGTGTAGATCCTGGTCAGGCGGACGGGTTCGTTCCGGTCGCGGGGCACGCTCCTAGCGTAATTTCCCTCGAAAGGTGGATGCGGTCCCGTACGGCCGGAGGAGGATGGGGTGCGAAGTACCTGCGGCACTTCACAAGGAGGAACACCAGCCATGGTTCGCTGGCATGCGGCTCGCTAGTCGCCGGTCGTCCAGGGCACTGATTTACGGAGGGAGCCAAGGGGCCGTCGCGAGACGGCCCCTTACTGTGCGGGTGTGATCCGCCGGGCCGGCCTCGCCGACATCGATGCGATCGTCGCCGTGTTCGAGCGGTCGTTCGCGACACTCGACTTCCTGCCGCGGTTGCACACGCACGAGGACCACGTTCGGTTCCTCGACCGGTGCGTCGTCGACGACGAGACGTGGGTGTGGGACGACGGCGAGATCCGCGGCTTCGCCGTGCTCCGCGGCGAGGAGCTGTCACAGCTCTACGTCGACCCGAGCTCCTTCCGCCGCGGCGTCGGCTCGGCGCTGCTCGAAACCGCGAAGGGCGAACGCCCGGACGGCTTCACCCTCTGGGTGTTCCAGCGGAACGCGGCCGCGCGGCGCTTCTACGAGGCGCACGGGCTCCGGTGCGTGCGCCTGACCGACGGCAGCTTCAACGAGGAGCGGACGCCCGACGCGCTGTATGCGTGGGATCCGTCTGCAGCCCGAGGATCGAGCGCGCGATGACGAGCCGCTGGATCTCGCTCGTCCCCTCGTAGATCTCCGTGATCTTCGCGTCTCGGTAGTACCGCTCCACGGGGAACTCCTTCGTGTACCCGTAGCCGCCGAGGATCTGGATCGCCTCGCCCGTCTGGCGGCGCGCCGTTGCCGACGCGAGCAGCTTCGCCATCGCCCCGGCCTCCGCGTGCGGCCGGTCGTTGTCCTTCAGCCACGCTGCGCGGTACACGAGCAGGCGGGCTGCCTCGATCTCGGTCGCCATGTCGGCGAGCTTGTTCTGGATGGCCTGGAACTTGCCGATCGGCCGGCCGAACGCGTGACGTTCCTTCGCGTACGCGCTCGCGACGTCGTATGCGGCCTGCGCGATGCCGATCGCCTGCGCCGCGATGCCGATGCGGCCGCCGTCGAGCGTCGCCAGCGCGATGCGCAATCCCTGCCCCTCGTCGCCGAGCAGCCGGTCGCGTCCGACGTGCGCGCCCTCGACGACGATGTCGTTCGTCACCGAGGAGTTGAGCCCGAGCTTCTCCTCGTCGCGCGTCACCCGCACCTGGTCGCCGTCGAGCACGAACGCGCTCACGCCGCGCGCGCCCGGCGTCTCCTGGTCGGTGCGCGCGAACAGGAGCACGGTTCCCGCATAGCGGGCGTTCGTGATCCACTGCTTCGCTCCGGTGATGCGCCAGCCGTCGTCGTCGGCGTCGGCGCGCGTCCGCAGCGCGCCTGCGTCCGAGCCCGCCTCCGGCTCGGTGAGCGCGAACGCGCCCAGATGCTCGCCGCGCGCGAGGGGCGGGACGAAGCGTGAGCGCTGCTCGTCGGTGCCGAACGCGAGCAACGGAAGCGTCACCGCGCTCGTGTGCACGGCGACGGTGACGCCGACGCCGGCGTCGGCACGCGAAAGCTCCTCCAGCACGAGCACGTACGAGACGGAGTCCGCGCCCGCGCCGCCGTACTCCTCCGGGATGCACGTGCCCATGAGCCCGAGCTCGGCGAGCTGGGAGAAGAGGTCGCGCGGGAAACGGTGCTCCCGGTCCCACTCGCCGGCGTGCGGCTCGATCTCGCGGACGGCGAACTCGCGCGTCAGCTCCTGGATCTCACGCTGCTCGGCGGTGAGCTCGAAATCCACGGGGGAAGCGTAGTCGTAGTGTTCGCACGTGGTCGCTGCTCCGCCCCCGCCGACTCCCGCCGCGATCGTCCGCGCCTGGAGCACGGCGTTGAACGCGAACGACAACGCCGCTGCCGCGAAGCTGTTCGCGCCGAACGCGGAAGTGATCCAGCCGCCGCTTGCCGCGCGGCTCACCTCGCCCGGCCTCGCCAAAGCCTTCAACGCGTCGCTTCCGTGCGCGGGCACGATCGTGAAGATCACCGTGCACGGCGATCGCGCCACCGCCACGTTCGTCCTCGGCCACCGTCCCGGTCACACGTGCACGGGGAAAGGCCAGAAAGCCGCAGCCGTCTTCGTCGTGCACGACGGGAAGATCGTGCTCTGGGAGCAGGTGCCCGTCCCTGCGTCGCCGACGACGCCGCCGGCGTAGCTCAGGCGGCGACGCTGGCGAGATGGGCCTCGAAGAGGCTCTCCTCGCACTCGGAGAAGGCGTCGACCACATCCGGATCGAACTGCCTGCCCGACTCGGAGACGATCACGTCGCGCGCGACCGACCAGTCGAGCGCGTCGCGGTACGGCCGGTCGCTCGTCATCGCGTCGAGCGTGTCTGCAACAGCGAACACACGCGCGCCGAGCGGCGCCTCGGCTCCGCGCAGCTGATCCGGATACCCGCGGCCGTCCCAGCGCTCGTGATGCGAACGCACGACGTTCAGGCCCTCGCCACTCAGGAGTGCGACGCCGGTGAGCATCTGCTCGCCGAGGATCGTGTGCTTCTCCATGTGGCTGCGCTCGGCATGGGTGAGCGGACCGGGCTTCTGCAGGATCTCGTCCGGGATCCCGATCTTGCCGACGTCGTGGAGCAGGAAGCCGTATTCGATGCCGCGGTCGCGCTCGACGAAGTACGGGTCGATGACTGCGAGCAGCTCGAGCGCGTAGCGCATGACCCGCTGCGAGTGGTCGTGCGTGCCGGCGTCCTTCCATTCGAGCGCGGTCGCGAGCGCGGTCACCGTCTCGAGGTACGAGCTCTCGAGAAGCGCGCGCTGGCGCCGCTCGAGGGCGAGCATGTGCTGGAGGTCGCGTGCGTACAGGAGAAGCTCTTCGTCCTTGCGCCCCTGCACCGGACGCGGCGCGGCGAGCAGGCGGCTGCCGCGGTTCGTCAGCCGTTCGACGACGGCGAGCAGCTCGAGCGGGCTGAACGGCTTGCGAACGAGCGCCTCGGCGCCCGCGAGGCGTGCGCGTTCGGCCTCCTGTTCGTCGGCGCCGGTGAGGAGGACGATCGGGATCTCCCGCGTGGCCTCCGACGCCTTCAGCACGGTGCAGAGCTCGACGCCGCCCATGCCCGGCATGCGCAGGTCGAGCACCACGAGGTCGGGCGGGGCGAGTTCGATCCGTGCCTGCGCCTCGTCGGCCGAGGCGGCCTCGTCCACGACGACGTCGGCGCCCTCGAACGTCACGCGTAGGAGCTCGCGCAGGGCGGGCTCGTCGTCGACCAGGAGGATCCTCACCCTGATTGACTTTCGGCAGTCGGCTCGGCGGCGATGAGTCCCCCGAACGGGTTAGTCGTACGAGTAGAAGCCTCGGCCGCTCTTCCTGCCCAGGCGCCCTGCCTGCACATACTGCCGCAGAAGCGGGCACGGCGCATACTTTTGGTCACCCAGCCCCTCGTGGAGTACCTCCATGATGGCGACGCAGGTGTCGAGCCCGATCAGGTCGGCGAGTGCGAGCGGCCCCATCGGGTGGGCGAATCCGAGCTTCGCGATCGTGTCGATCGCCTCCGGCTCTGCGACGCCCTCCATCAGCGCGTACGCCGCCTCGTTGATGAACGGCATGAGGATGCGGTTGGAGACGAAGCCGGGGAAGTCGTTCGCCTCCGCCGGCGTCTTGCCGAGGCCGCGCGCGAGGTCGACGATCGCCGACGCCGTGTCGTCGGACGTCTGCACCCCGCGAATCACCTCCACGAGCTGGAGGACGGGCACGGGGTTGAAGAAGTGCATGCCGATGACGCGGTCGGGGCGGGACGTCGCGGCGCCCAGGCTCGTGATCGGGATCGACGACGTGTTCGAGGCGAGGATCGCCTCCGGCGGAAGCAGCACGTCCGCGCGGTGGAACAGGTCGGTCTTCACGTGGGCGTCCTCGACGACCGCCTCGATCATCAGGTCGGCGGGAACGAGGTCCGCGGCGGGCTCGATGCGTGCGAGCACCTCGTCGGGATCGGCGCCGAGCCGCGTGAGGCTCTTCGCGATCGCGGCCACGGCGCGCTCGACGGCGCCGTCGGCGGCGTCGTGGAGCGAGACGCGCCGGCCGGACGCGGCCACCACCTGCGCGATGCCGGCGCCCATCTGCCCCGCCCCGACGACGAGCACGTGTTGAAAGCGCATGAGCGGCAGGCTAATCGGCTCCGCCGGCCACGGCCACCAGCGGCGCGACCGGTGCCAGGCACCGCGACTGCACCGTGACTATCTCGCGCGGAATCGGCTGCACGAGCTCGTGCATGCTCGAGGCCGTGCCTCGACCACCGAGAGACCAGTCAGCGGGCGTCTTCCACGTGTTCACCCACTCGGTTTGGGGCTATCCCAACCTCTTCGCGGACGACGTCGACCGGATCGAATTCATCCGCCACCTTGCGCGGGCATCAGCACGGCCCGGCTGGACGTGCATGGCTTTTTGTCTCATGGGCAACCACTACCACCTCATCGTCGAGGTCGGGGATGCAGTCCTCCCAGCCGCCATGAAGGACGTGAACTGGTCATACGCCCGTGCGTTCAACGCGCGTTACGGGTTCAGGGGCCATGTGCAGCACGATCGGTACGGCAGCCGCCGAATCGTGGACGAAGACGATCTGCTGACGCGCTACGCCTACGTCGTGAACAACCCCGTCGAGGCGGGCTTGTGCGACACCGCGGACGCGTGGTCGTGGAGCAGCCACGCCGGAACCATCGGAACTCGCCCACCCGTGTCCTTCGTCGATCCAACCCGCGTCCTCGCGTCCTTTCGTTGGACCAATGTCGAACCCCGTGAAGCGCTTCGCCGCTATGTCGATCAGCGTCGAAGGTCGGCCGGCCTCGTGGCCATCCGGTGACACGGTCGTAACCCGTGCCTGGCACCGGTCTTGTCCTGAAGTGCCTAGACCTCGATGAGGAGCGCGTCGCCCTGGCCGCCGCCGGAGCAGATCGCGGCGAGGCCGAGCCCGCCGCCGGTCCGCCGCAGCTCGTGCACCATCGTGCCGAGGATGCGGCCCCCGCTCGCGCCGATGGGATGGCCGAGCGCGACCGCGCCGCCGTTCACGTTCACGACCGCCTCGTCGGCGCCGAGCATGCGCGTCGAGTTGGACGCCACCGACGCGAACGCCTCGTTGATCTCGACGCGCTCGACGTCACCGATCGTCTTGCCGGCGCGCTCGAGCGCCATCGTCCCGGCCTTCGCGGGCGTGCGCGCGAGATACGCGAAGTCGTCGGCGACGTAGCCCTGCGCGACGACGGTGGCGAGGGGCTCGAGCCCGCGGCGTCTCGCGAACTCCTCCGAGCAGACGACGACGCACGACGCACCGTCGTTCACGCCCGGCGCATTGCCTGCCGTCGTCGTTCCCTCGGGGTCGAACACGGGCTTCAGCCCCGCGAGCTTCTCGTACGACGTGTCGCGCCGCACGCTCTCGTCGGCGGTGACGTCCCCGACCGCGACGATCTCGTCGTCGAAGCGGCCGGAATCCTGCGCCGCCGCCGCGCGCTCGTGCGAGCGCAGCGCCCAGCGGTCCTGATCCTCGCGCGAGATGCCGAGGTCGCGCGACACGAACGACGCCTGCTCGACCATGTGCTTGCCGTCGAACGTCGAGACGAGCCCGTCGTGCGTCATCAAGTCGATGAGCGTGCCGTCGCCGAGCCGGTAGCCGAACCGCGCCTGCTTGAGGATGTACGGCGCGTTCGACATCGACTCCATCCCGCCCGTGACGACGACCTCGACGTCGCCGGCGCGGATCATCGAGTCGGCGATCTCCACCGCGCGGATCGAGGACGCGCACACCTTGTTGATCGTGTCCGCCGGCACCTCGATCGGGATGCCGGCCGCCACCGCCGCCTGGCGCGCCGGCGCCTGGCCGGCGCCACCCTGGAGGACCTGGCCCATGATCACGTACTCGACCTCGCCGGGCTCGACGCCGGCCCGCTCCAGGCCGGCCCGGATGGCGGCGGCGCCGAGGTCGGTGGCGGCGTAGCCCTTCAGGCCGCCGCCGAGGCGGCCGAACGGCGTCCGGACGGCGGAGACGATGACGGTGCGAGTCACGGACGCAGCGTAGCCAGGCGAAAAAGCCGAGCGGCCCGGTGTCCAAGGGCCGGGCCGCTTCGGCGAGGACGCCAGGCGAAACTTCCCCCACACCCCTGCTTGCGGCAGACAGGGCGTGGCCGTGGCGAACTCCTTGCTGTCTTTTGTAGCACGAGGGCGCTGCCTTGTATATGCCTCATTCGGACTAGCGCTTGACGGGCCAAGAGGCTCCGCCTACGCTGGGCAGGATGGCTTCCGCATCCCGCACCTGGTGGGCCTGGCGCACCGAGCGGAGCGGGAGCCTGCGCCGGGGCTAGGCGCGCATATGCATCCCGTCCGCTCCACCCGGCTCCGCGAGGAGCCTTTTTCATGCCCCTGACCGAGACGATCGCCACCGACCTCCTCACCCCGCTCGGCGCCTACCTGCGCCTGCGCGCGGGCGCCCGGGCGGCCTTTCTCCTCGAGTCGGTCGAGCGGGGACGCCTCGGGCGGTACTCCTTCGTCGGCGCCGGCTCGCGGCTCGTCGACTTCGACGAGGCCGAGCGGCTCGGGGAGCCGGTCGTCGGCTACCTCGGCTACGACGCGGTCGCCCGCCTGGAGCCGACCGTTCCCCTGCCGGAGGAGGGCCCGCGCCTTCCCGAGAGCCGCTTCCTCGTCCCCGACGTCCTCGTTCGCTTCGACC
>JAFALP010000174.1 GCA_019234175.1 Actinomycetota bacterium
GGTCCAGCGCCTGTGGATCTCGTCGATGACGAAGCAGGCGATCCGCGAGGGATTCGAGAAGCTCCGCCCCGGCGAGCAGATGGACTCGCTCGAGCAGGCGGCACGCTCCCGGTCGGAGGCGGACTGGATCGTCGGCATGAACGCGACTCGCGCCGCCACCATCCGTGGACGCGCCTGGGTCGGTGGCGTCGTCTCGCTCGGCCGCGTGCAGACGCCGACGCTGGCGATGCTCGTGAAGCGCGAGCGCGAGATCCAGGCCTTCGTCCCCGAGCCGTACTGGCTCGTGCACGCCGCGTTCCAGCCGCCGTATCAGGGCATCTGGTTCGAGGGCGACGAGACCCGCATCAAGGCGGTCGAGCGCGCCGACGAGATCGTCTCCAAGGTCTCGGGCAAGGACGGGACGATCACGAAGGTCGAGCGCAAGGAGCAGTCCGAGCGCGCGCCGCTCCTCTACGACCTCACCTCGCTCCAGCGCGACGCGAACCGCCGCTTCGGCTTCAGCGCGCGGCGCACGCTGCAGGCGGCGCAGAAGCTGTACGAGGACAAGAAGGCGATCACGTACCCACGTACGTCGTCGCGCTACCTGTCGGGCGACATGGTCCCGCAGCTGAAGATCGTCGCGTCGACGCTGCAGGACATCGGCGAGTACCGCGAGGCGGCGACGTACGTCATGCGCCTCGACCAGCTACCGCTGCAGCGCGTCATCAACGACGAGAAGGTCTCGGACCACCACGCGATCATCCCCACCGACATTCCGCACGAGACGGAGAAGTTCTCGCCCGACGAGGCGCGCATCTTCGATCTCGTCGCGCGACGGTTCCTGGCCGTGTTCCATCCGCCGGCGAAGTACGCGCGCACGACCGTCGTCACCGAGGTCGAGGGCGAGGCGTTCCGCACGCGCGGCAAGATCACGCTCGAGGCGGGGTGGCGCGGCGTCTACGGCGTCGAGCCGGACGCGGAGAAGCAATCCGAGGACGAGGACTCCGAAGGCGGCGAGCTGCCGACCCTCGAGGAGGGCATGACCGTCCGCTGCCTCGCCGCCGAGCGCGAGGACAAGATGACGAAGGCGCCGCCGCGCTACACCGAGGCGACGCTGCTCTCGTCCATGGAGACGGCGGGCAAGCTCATCGACGACGACGAGCTGCGCGAGGCGATGAAGGAGTCCGGCCTCGGGACGCCGGCGACGCGTGCCGAGATCATCGAGACGCTCATCCGCCGCGAGTACATCGAGCGTGTCGGCCGCGACTTGCAGCCGACGCCGAAGGGCCTGCAGGTGATCACGATGCTCGAGGAGCACAAGATCACCTCGCCGGAGCTCACGGGCTCCTGGGAGAAGAAGCTCTCCGACATCGAGCACGGCACCGGCGACCGTGGCGCGTTCATCGGCGAGATCGCCGACTTCACGAAGGAGATCGTCGGACAGATCGAGGCGCTCGACAAGGAGAAGCTCCGCCCGGAACGCGTCGAGCTCGGCCTCTGCCCGCGCTGCGGCGCGGAGACGGGCGAGATCATCCGAGAGAACTCGCGCGCGTACGGATGCACGAGCTGGAAGAACCGCGAGGAGACCGGCTGCGGCTTCGTCATCTGGAAGCGCGTTGCAGGTCGCACCATCACGCCGGAGCTCGCCCGGCAGCTGCTCGAGGAGGGCCGGACGCGCGAGGTCTTGTCCGGTTTCCGCTCCCGGAACAACAAACCGTTCCGGGCCCGGCTCGTCCTAAACGAGGAGGGGAAGGTCGAGTTCGACTTCCCCGTCCGGACGCAGCCGAAAGAGCCGGAAGCCGAGCCCGCAGCAGCGGAATAACCGGCCCGGCCGGCCCGTTCCAAGTATGGAACGGCCGGGGCCGGAGGATCCCCTGGCACGCGGAGGGTTTCGCTCGTAAAGTGAGAAGGTCCGTTGCCGGAGTCGACGCAGCGCCCAGAGAGGACTGATCGGAGCTGAGCCAGAACGAGCTGAACGAGTTGCTCGAGACCGACCAGGCGCGTGCTCTGGTCGAAGGTGCGCAGGAGCGGGGATACCTGGAGCCCGCCGAGCTCGAGGCGTTCGCCGTCGAGCTCGACCTCAACGACCAGGAGGTCGAGGAGCTGACGAGCGAGCTCGAGCGCATCGGGCTCGAGATCGGCGCGCCCGCCGCCGTCGCCGAGGCTGCAGCTGCGGCCGACGCGGAGAAGGCCGCCGCCGAGGAGGAGGCCGCGCGGATCGAGGCGACGAAGGAGATGTCCGGCGCCGCCGACAGCCTGCAGCTGTTCCTCGCCGACGTCGGCCGGCACAAGCTGCTCACCGCGGCGGAAGAGGTCATGCTCGCGAAGCGCATCGAGCGCGGCGACCCGACCGCCAAGCGCCGCATGATCGAGTCGAATCTCCGGCTCGTCGTGTCGATCGCGAAGGGCTACCGCGGTCTCGGCGTGCCGTTCCTCGATCTCATCCAGGAAGGGACGCTCGGGCTGAACCGCGCCGTCGAGAAGTTCGACTGGCGCCGCGGATACAAGTTCTCGACGTATGCGACGTGGTGGATCCGCCAGTCGGTGCAGCGCGCGGTCGCGAATCACGCGCGCACGATCCGCGTGCCGGTGCACGTCGTCGAGCGTCAGCAGAAGCTCTCGCGTGCAGCGCGGCGGCTCGAGGTCGAGCTCGGCCGCGAGCCGACCAAGCACGAGCTCGCCGAGGCGACGGGGCTGCCGATGCAGCACGTCGACGAGGCGCTCGGCGCCGCGCATGCGTCCGTGTCGCTGAACCAGACCGTCGGCGCCGACGACGAGGGCGAGCTCGGCGATCTCTTCGCCGACCGCGAGGCGGCCGATCCGTTCGACGAGGCGGAGGAGTCGCTGCGCCGTCAGGGTGTGCGGCGTGCGCTCGACGCGCTGCCGGAGCGCGAGCGGCGGATCCTCGAGCTGCGGTTCGGCTTCGACGGCGAGCCGTGGACGCTCGAGGCGATCGGCCACGAGCTCGATCTCACGCGCGAGCGCGTCCGCCAGCTCGAGGGACAGGCGCTTGCCCGGCTCGGCGCGCTGCGCGATCTGATCAGCGTCGCCGCCTAGCTCTTCAGGCCACGTCCAGCCGGCGTACGGCCGGTGCCACGCACCGTCGCAGAGACACGTGGATGGCGTCACGGATTCGTGACTCACAATCTGGAGGCCGCTCGCCGCGAACCCAGCCATCCGTGACGCTCTCGCGACAGAGTCACAACCCGTGCCTGGCACCGGTCGTGGCTCGCGTTGCGGTGAGGATCGCCTCCCGCTCGAGCGGGACGACGGTCAGCTCGGGCGGCGGATGCCGGAGAAAGCGCGCGACGAGGAAGAGCTCGTCCAGGTCGAGGTCGCCGGGGCGGCGCGCGGCGGCGAGGCCGGCTTCGATCTCGAGGTGGGCGCCGCCGCCGGGCGGGAGCGTGCGTTCCGCGGCGATGCGGCCGCCGGCGAGGAAGAACGCGCGCACGTGCCCTGCCTCCGCCGCGGGGACGAGGAGGCAGCGCTCCAGCTCCTGCAGCCGCGCGAGCCGCTCGAGGTCGCGGCACACGTGCTCGAGCGCGTCGATCCGGTCGCGCAACCGGGCGGCGTCCTCGAAGCGGCGCGCGTCCGACAGCGCCGCGAGCTTCCGCCGCAGCCGCGGCAGCGCCGACGCGGGACGCTCGAGCTCCTCGGCGAGCAAGGCCCGGGCGGCGAGCTGCGCGCGCCGCCGCGACCGGATGGGCCCGACCGTCGTCCGCTGCGACGAGGCGACGACGCCGTCGCCGCGTCGACGCAGCCACACGTGCCGGTCCGGCCGTGCAACACGCGCGTTCGCCGGCGGCCGCAGCTCGCGGATGAGGCGCAGCTCGACGAGCGCCGCCTCCAGCTCCGAGCCGAGGACCCGCCACTCGATCCGCTCCGTCGCGCCGACCGCCGCCTCCACCGCCGGTCGCAGCTTCTCGGAGCGGAAGTACGACCGCAGCCGCGCGCGCAGGTCGCGCGCGCATCCGACGTACAGCACCTGGTCGTTGCGATCGCGGAAGAGGTAGACGCCCGGACGCTGCGGCGCACCGAACGCGAGCTGCCGCTTGTCCCAGACGCGGCGCGTGCGCGTCGCCTGCAGCGCGACGAGGTCCGCGACCGTCTCGGCGCCCCGTTCCTGCGCGAGCCCGATCAGCGCGAGGAGCACCTCTGCCGTCGCCTGCGCGTCGGGGAGCGCGCGGTGACACGGCTGCACCGACGTGCCGAGGAACCACGCGAGCTGGGAGAGCGACGCGCGCGGCACGCGGCCCGCGAGCAGGCGCCGCGCGAGCGACACAGTGTCGACGACGGGAGCCGCGAGACGCGACCCCGTCAGCCGCACCGTCTCCCGGTCGAGGAAGGCAAGGTCGAAACGCGCGTTGTGCGCGACGAGCACCGCGTCGCCGGCGAACGCGAGGAACTGCTGGACGGCGCGCGTGGGCGGAGGAGCGCCGCGCAGCTTCCGGTCGTTCAGGCCGGTGAGCGCGGAGACGCCGGGACCGAGCGGCATACCCGGGTTGCACAGCGTCTGGAACTCCTCCGCGAGCTCGAGCCCGCGGACCCGGACGGCGCCGATCTCGCAGATCTGCGCGGAGCCGGGCCGCAACCCCGTCGTCTCGAGGTCGACGACGACATACGTGGCGTGCTCGAGGCGAAGGCCGGCGCCGAGCGGCGTCGCCAGCCCGACCGCGTCGCCGCTCCACGCCAGGCGCGCGTCCGCCTCGACGACGTCGGAGAGGAGCGACCGGGCGAGCGCGACCGGGGCGGACCGCAGCGCGAACAGGCGCCGGGCCGCCTCCTCGGCGCGCACGGGGCCGCGCTGCTCCTCGACGAGCTCGACGAGGCGGTCGGCGGCGTCCAACCTCAGCTGCACCCGTCCCAGTGTAGGCGAACATGTGTTCGGTTCCTAACGGAAACGGCGTGATTTCGTCTGGAAGAATGCGCGCCGGTCGCGCTTCATGAGTCGCACGAGGGTCATCCGCCTGTCGGTTGCCGCCGCCGCCGCGGCCGGCCTCGGCCTGCTCGCCGCCGGGTGCGGGAGCTCGAGGTCGAACGTCGCGGCGACCTCGGCGGCCGCGGCTCCGGCGACGCCCCCGAAGGTCGAGAACCCGAACGCCTTCCCCGTCTTCCGCGTGGCCGAGGACTCGTCGATCGACTATCTCGACCCGGGCCTGACGTACGGCTCCGAGGGCGAGAGCGTCATCTGGAACGTCTACCTCCCGCTGCTCGGCTACCGGCACGTCAGCGGCGCCGGCGGCGCGACGATCGTCCCCTACCTCGCAAAGCGCATGCCGACGGTCACGAACGACGGGCGGACCTACACGCTCGTCCTGCGCGACGGGATCAAATACTCGAACGGGCAGCCCGTGAAGGCGAGCGACTTCAAGGCGACGATCGAGCGCGACTTCAAGCTGGACTCACCGGGCGCGGGCTACTTCGACGACGTCGTCGGCGTGGCCGAAGCGCGGTCCTCGAAGAGCGGCGACATCTCGGGGATCACCGCGGACGACGCCACCGGGACGATCACGATCACGCTGAAGTCGCCGCAGGGCGACTTCGTCAACGTGCTCGCGAGCGAGTTCGCCGCCCCGGTCCCGGCGAATGCGCCGGCTTCGGACACCTCGACGCATCCATTGCCCGCGACCGGCCCCTACGTCATCCAGAGCTACCAGCCCAACAACCAGATCGTCGAGGTGCGCAATCCGCAGTTCCGCGCGACCGCGTTCGACGGCAACGTCCCCGAGGGCAACCCCGACAAGATCGTCTGGGACATCGTGGGCGACCCTGCGCAGGCCCTCGCGCGTACGACGAGCGGCCAGGACGACTGGGACCCGCAGCCGATCCCGGAGAAGACGCTCACGGTCACGAGGGCGAAGTACGGGGACGAGCTGAAGGTCTACACGTCGCCGAACACCTACTACTTCTTCATGAACACGAAGACGGCCCCGTTCGACAACGTGCTCGTGCGCCGCGCCGTCAACTACGCCATCGACCGGGAGGCGCTCGTCGACATCTACGGCGGGCTCGCGCGGCCCACCGAGAACATCCTGCCGCCGACCTATCCGTCGTATACGAAGCACTCCCTCTACCCCTACGACCTCGCGAAGGCGAAGAAGCTCATCCGGAAGGCGCACGCCGTCGGGGCGCGGGTCACCGTCTGGAACCACGCCTACGGGCTCGACGCCAAGGCGACCGACTACCTCGTCGGCGTCCTCGACTCGATCGGCCTGCGGGCGAAACAGCACCTGATCACCTCCGCCGTCTACTGGGCGACGATCGGCAACGAGGCGACGAACGCGCAGATCGGCTTCGCCGACTGGTTCCAGGACTACCCGCACCCGCTCGACTGGTTCGACGTCCTCCTGAACGGCGAGCAGATCACGAAGACCTACAACAACAACTACGCCAACTTCGATGACAAGAAGGTGAACGCCGAGATCGACGCTCTGAACAAGCAGCCGATCCCGACGAGCCCGGTGAACTACCGCTGGGCCTCGCTCGACCGGCAGATCATGCTCCAGGCGCCGTGGGCGCCGTTCCTGAACCGGGAGTTCACCGACTACTTCAACCAGAAGGTGAACCTCGGCTGTTATGTCAACCAGGTGGTCTACGGGTTCGACTATTCGACCATCTGCATGAGATAGTTGGTCATGTCGAGAGCAAGCGACAGGGAGGGAACGAAGATGCATCTGAGAAAGCGGCTGTGGCACCTCGCGGTGCTCGGCCTGGCCGGCCTGGCGCTGGCCGCGGTTGCCGCGACGGCCGCGTCGTCGAAGCCGCTCGCCTCCAAGGCGAGCACGATCATCGACGGCACGACGGACACGGTGACGAACATCGACCCGGCCGGGAACTACGACGAGGGCACCTCTGTCGTGGACCTCATGATCTACCAGCACCTGCTCGGGTATCCGCAGGGCAAGAAGACGCCGTCGCCCGAGCTGGCGACCGGCTGCACGCCGAACGCGACCGACACCGTCTGGACCTGCACGCTGAAGAAGGGCGTGAAGTTCTCCAACGGCGATCCGTTCACGTCCGCTGACGTGAAATGGTCATTCGACCGCGTCATCAAGATCAAGGACCCGTCGGGCATCAGCGGTCTGCTCGCGAACCTGAAGTCGACGACGGTCAGCGGGCCGTACAGCGTCTCGTTCCACACGAAGTCGCCGGACGCCACGTGGCCGTACATCCTCACGACGGGTGCAGGCCTGATCGTCGACCACAAGGTCTATCCGGCGAACAAGATCGTTCCGGATAGCAACGTCGCCGGCCTCGTCGGGACGGGCCCGTACAAGCTCGACAAGTTCACCTCGGGCCAGCAGGCCGTCTTCTCGGTGAATTCGAACTACAGCGGGCCGAAGCCGAAGAACGACGGCGTCATCATCACGTACTACTCGAAGTCGTCGACCATGAAGCTCGCGCTCCAGCAGGGCTCGATCGACATGGCGTTCCGCGACTTCACCGCCACCGAGTACGGGGCCCTCGCGAAGACGAAGGGCATCACCGTGTACCAGGGGCAGGGCGTCTCCATCCGCTACCTCGTGTTCAACGTGAAGCGGGCGCCGACGAACAACCTCGCGGTCCGGCAGGCGATCGCCTACCTGATGCCGCGCCAGGACATCGCCACGCGCATCTACCACGGCGAGGTCCAGCCGCTGTACTCGATGGTGCCGAAGGGCCTTCCCGGCCACGAGGACTCGTTCGCGACGCAGTACGGCGACTCGCCGAATCCTGCGAAGGCGAAGCAGGTCCTGTCGGCCGCTGGCGTGAAGACGCCGGTCCCGCTCACCATCTGGTGGACTCCGACCCACTACGGCGACTCGTCCGCTGACGAGTACTCCGAGATCCAGCGCGCGCTCGACTCGAGCGGCCTGTTCAAGGTGACGCTGAAGTCGGCGGAGTGGGCGACCTACGTCGACACCCTCGGCAAGCAGTACACCGCGTACCAGCTCGGCTGGTTTCCGGACTACGTGGACGGCGAGGACTACCTCCTCCCGTTCTACGCCACCGGGAACTTCACGAGTAACTCGTACTCGAACCCGAAGATGGACGCGATCCTGAAGAAGGTGCAGGGCGCGAAGTCGACCCCGGAGCGGCTCGGCTACATCGAGCAGGCTCAGGCGCTCGCGGCCAAGGACGTCCCGATCGTGCCGGTGTGGCAGGGCGCAATGCTCGCCGTCGGCCGCTCGAACATCCACGGCATCCAGCAGACGCTGGACCCGACGTACATCATGCGGTTCTGGAACCTCTCGAAGTCCTGATCGCGTGAAGGGTGGGGAGCGTCTTCGGGCGCTCCCCACCCCTACACTCTGAAACCTTCGTGAGCCAAGGGTCTTCGCTCAAGCAGTACGCACTCACTCGCCTCGGGCTCGTGATTCCGATGGTGTTCGTGGTGCTCACGATCGTGTTCGTGCTCCTGCGCGTCGCGCCGGGGAACCCGGTCGACGCGGCGCTCGGCGGGCACGCGCCACAGGCCGAGATCAACGCGATCACGAAGCGCCTCGGCTACGACAAGCCCCTGTACGTGCAGTACGGCCAGTACCTCTGGAACGACGTGCGGCTGCACCTCGGCTCGACGATCTCCGACCGGCGCGCCGTGAGCAACATCATCGAAGTGAACGGGGCGGCGACGCTCGAGCTGACGTTCTTCGCCATGCTCGTCGCCATCGTCGTGGG
>JAFALP010000004.1 GCA_019234175.1 Actinomycetota bacterium
TCACCCGCGCGATGCCGAAAACGCAGTCCGCGCTGCTCGAGGCGATGGCGGAGCGCCAGGTCACGATCGAAGGGACGACGCGGACGCTGCCCGAGCCGTTCCTCGTCATCGCGACCGAGAACCCGATCGAGCAGGAGGGGACGTTCCCGCTGCCGGAGGCGCAGCTCGACCGCTTCTCCATCCGCACCGCGCTCGGGTACCCCGCCGAGCGCGAGGAGGTCTCCATCGTCCTCGACCAGCGCCACGGCCATCCGATCGCGACCCTGAAGCCGGTCGTATCCGTCGACGACGTGACGGAGATCCAGGCCGCCGTCGAGGACGTCTACGTCGACGACCTGCTGACGAAGTGGATCGTCGACCTCGTCCGTGCGACGCGCAGCGTCGAGGGCGTGGCCGTCGGCGCCTCCGTGCGCGGCAGCCTGACGCTCGAGCGGACGGCGCGCGCGTGGGCGCTGCTGCACGGGCGCACGCACGTCGTGCCGGGCGACGTCGACTCCCTGTTCCTGCCGGTGATCAGCCATCGCATCCTCTTCACGGCGGCGTTCGTCGCCGAGACGCGGAGCCGGGGGAGGGCGGAGGCCGAGCGGCTGATCAAGGAGCGGTGCCTCGCGCTCGCTCCGCCGCCGTCGCCGGACTGGAACCCGGAACCGCCGGGGCGCTGACGCCGTGCCTGCCGGCCGGCAGACGTTTCCGTTCATCCCGAAGTACCGGCATCTCGTCGGGCTTCCGTTCGGCGGCATCGCCGGGCAGCGGCTGGGCGTCGGCAGCGACGTCATCGGCTCTCGTCCGTATCAGCCCGGCGATCCCGTCTCGTCCATCGACTGGTACGCGTCCGCGCGCATCTCGTCCGCGCTCGGCCGCGACGAGTTCATCGTGCGCTCGAGCGCGGCCGACGAGGCGCCGCGCGTCGTCGCCGTCGTCGACCGGCGCCCGGGGATGGGGATCTACGCGCCGCCGCTGCCGTGGCTGTCGAAGCCGGACGCGATCGTCGAGGCGACGTCGGCGATCGCGCTCAGCGCCGCCGCGTCCAACAGCGAGATCGGCTCGCTCGATCTCGCCGGGGGCGAGCCGGAGTGGCTTCCGCCTGCAACGCGCGACGCGGCGGCGATCGTGATCGACCGGCAGCGGGAGGCGCCGTTCGACGCGCCGGGCCTCGAGGAGGCGTTCGCCTTCCTCATCACGCGTCGCTCGCAGCTTCCGCCGGGGAGCTTCGTGTTCGTCCTGTCCGACTTCCTCGACGGGCCGTCCGAGGACGTGTGGCTGTCGGCCGGCGGCTACGGCTGGGATCTCATCCCGGTCGTCATCCAGGATCCCGTCTGGGAGCAGAGCTTCCCCGCGGTCGGATCGGTCGTCGTGCCGATCCGAGACGCTGCGTCGAGCCGCGTGCTGCCGCTGCGGCTCAGCCGGCGCGAGGCGGCCGCGCGCCGGAACGCGAACGAGCAGCGGCTCGCCGAGCTCGAGCGCCTGTTCGGCTCGCTCGATCTCGACTGGGTCCTGCTCGGCACCGCCGACCCGGAGGCGGTGGACCGCGCCTTCGGCACGTGGGCGGAGGAGAGGCGGCGGTGGCGACGCGCCGGCTGATCGCCGTTCTCGCTGCCGCGGTCGTCGCCGCGGCGCTCGTCGTCCTGCTCGGGCACGACGTGCCGGGCGGAGGCGCGGCGCCGTCGAAGGCGCTGCTCGTGCGCGCGCAGCTGGCGCCGTCGGCAGTGGAGTTCGGCGACGAGGTGGTCGCGCGCGTCGTCGCCGTCGTCGACACGCGCACGGTCGACGTTCATCGCCTCGTCGTCGAGGACGATCTCGCGCCGCTGACCGAGCTGGGGGCGACGACGCGCGCCGTGACGCGGCGCGGCCCGCTCGCGACGGTGGTCGAGTCGACACCGGTCGCCTGCCTCGTGCAGCGGTGCGTGAACGATGCGGGGCAGGTCCGGCTGGCGCTGCGCGCGGTCCACGTCGTCACACCGGGCCGCGTCGCGACCGTCCACTTCCCGGTGTTGACGGTCCGCGGCCGGGCGAGCTCGTCCGACTCCTCGCTTCGCGCAGACGCGTCGCCGCCGTCGGTGACGTATCGCATCTCGCCGTCGACGCTCGGGCTCGTGCTCGACGTCGTCGCCGCGCTCCTCGCCGCTGCAGGCGCGGCGCTCGTCGGCCGCGAGGTGGCACGCGTCGCCGCGCGCAGGCGGCGCGCGCCCGATCCGCTCGCGCGCGCGCTCGCCTTCGTCCGCGAGGCGGAGGAGCGGCCGCCGCCGGACCGCCGCCTCGCGCTCGAGCTGCTCGACCGGGCCCTGCACGGGTCGCGCGCGGGGGTCAGCGACCTCGCCTGGTCGAAGCCCGACCCGACGAGCGACGAGCTCGCCCGCATCGCCGACGAGCTCCAGGACGGCGACGGCGCGTGAGCGCGATCCCGCTTTCCGAGACCGGCAGGCTGCGGCGGCCCATCCGGCGCACGCTCGCCGTCGAGATCGCCGTCGTCGCCGTCTCCGTCGCGATCGTCCTCGCGTTCGCGCTGTCGGCGCGGCGCCCGACGGTGAACGCCGTCGTGCCGCTTCCGCACGCGTCCACCGCGATCGTCGTGCTCGACGTGTCCGCCAGCATCTCCAGCGACACGTTCTCGCGCATCGGGAACACGCTCGCGCAGTTGGCCGCGAGCCGAGGCCGCTACGGGCTCATCGTCTTCTCCGACCAGGCGTACGAGGCGCTGCCGCCGGGGACGCCGGCGGCGGACCTGCGCCCGTACGTCCGGTACTTCATCCTGCCGCGGCAGGTGCGGCCGGGCTTCCAGCCGACGTACCCGAACAATCCGTGGGCGACGACGTTCACCGCCGGCACGAACATCTCCGCCGGCATGGCCCTCGCGCGCAGCGTCGCGCTCGGCGGCGTGAAACGGCCCGTCGTCATCCTCATCAGCGACCTCGACGACGATCCGGGCGACGTCCCGCGCCTCGCGTCCGTCCTCGAGCAGTACCGGCGCAACGCCATCCCGGTGCGCGTCGTCGCGCTGAACCCGACGCCGGCCGACCAGGAGTTGTTCGCGCGGCTGCTCGGGCCGAATGCGCCCATCGCCCAGGGATCGCTGCCGAACGGGACGCCTGCCGTGCACACGACGGCGCCATTCCCGTGGCTGCTCGTCGCGCTCGGCCTCGCTCTTGCCGCGCTGCTCGCCGCCTTCGAGGCGTGGGCGCCGGCGCTCTCGTGGAGGCAGGCATGAGGACCGCCCGCATCGGCCTCGCCGTCGTGCTCGTCGGCACCGCGGTCGTCGTCGCGCTGCTCGCCGCCGACGTGCGCGGCTGGCCGAAGGCGATGGCGAGCGGCGACGCCGTCTACGACGCGACCCCGTTGAGCGCGACCTGGACACCCTCCACGCGGCTGCCGTCGTCGTTGTCGCGCGGCCTGCTCGGAGTGCAGGACGACCTGGCCATGCGGCACGCGCTGCAGCTCTACCGTGCGAACGTCGGCGTGCGCGCGCGGCTCGACGACGCGGTGCAGGTCGAGGCGGCGCGGGGAACTGCGGAGGCGGAGCTCTCCGCCGTCGCGCGCGGCTCGGATGCGGCTCGGGACTCGCAGGCGGAGACGCTGCTCGGCGTCCTCGCGTTCGGCGACTACTCGCAGGGGCAGCAGACGAGCCAGGCGGACGAGGCGGTGTCGGCGTTCACCGACGCGGTCAGGCTCGACCCGGGCAACGCGATCGCGAAGTTCGACCTCGAGGTGCTCCTGCGCCAGCTGATCGCGCACGGGTCGACGGTCGGCTCGCAGGCAGGCGCCGGCTTCGGGCCCGGCAAGCACGGCGCCGCCGGCGGCGTCGCCGGAAGGGGCTACTGACGGGCGTCGTCGCCGGCATCACGTTCCTCACGCCGTCGGCCGCGCTCGTGGCGATCGCGGCCGTGCTGCCGGCGGCCGCGTTCGCGCTCTCCGGCGTGCGCCTGCGTCGCGTGCTCGCGGTGCTGAAGCTGCAGCCGCCGCGCGGCGGGCTCGACCTGCTCGCGCTCGCCTCGCTCGCGACGGCCGTCGGTCTCCTCGGCCTCGCCGCCGCGCAGCCCGCGCTCGCGCGCAGCGTCCAGCAACAGGAGCGCACCGACGTGCAGGTGCTCTTCGTCGTCGACATCTCCGGCTCGATGGCGGCGGCCGCGACGCCCGAGTCGCCGACGCGTCTCGATCGCGCCATCGTCGACGCCGAGAAGCTGCGTGCCGCCATCCCGAACGTCGAGGCCGGCGTCGCCACGCTCACCGACCGCGTCCTCCCCAGTCTCCTTCCGGTCCCGGATCTTCCCGCCTTCGACGCGACGCTCGAGCGGTCGCTGGGGATCGAGGCGCCGCCGCCGGAGACGAGCGCGGTCACCGCCACGAGCTACACCGCGCTCGCGCAGCTCTCGACCGGGAACTACTTCACCGCGCCGAACCGGGTCGCCGTCGTGCTCACCGACGGCGAGAGCGCGACGTTCAGCGCCGCCGACGTCGCGCGTGCGCTCGCGCACGCCCCCGGCGTCTCGCTCATCACCGTCCGCGTCTGGGGAGCGGACGAGTCGATCTACCTGCGCGGGGGCCGCATCGACCCGGGCTACCGGCCGGACCCGCAGGGCGCGGCGACGCTGCGCGAGCTCGCCGACGCCACGGGCGGATCGACGTTCGAGGAGTCGCAGCTCGGCCGGGCGGCGGCGGCGCTACGCCAGCGCGTCGGCAGCGGGCCGACGGAGCGCACGACGGCGGTCGAGCGCAGCGCGGTTCCGATCGCGCCCTACGTCGCGCTCGTCGCCCTCGTCCCGCTCGCCGTCCTCGCCCTCAGGCGCGTACGCAGGTTCCGGGCCAAGGCCTAGGCCGGCCTCGACCCGCTCGAGCAGGCACGCGAACTCGGCGAGGTCGCCGCCGAGCTGTGAGAAGAAGAGCTCGCGCAATCCGTCCACGTGCAGCGCCGCCGCCTCCTCGAAGAGGTCGAAGCCCTTCCGCGTGAGGATCGTGTATCTCCCGCGCAGGTCCTCGTCCGCCTCGCAGCGGGTGACGTAGCCGTCGCGCTCCAGCCGGTCGACGAGCCGGGTGACGCCGCTCCGCGTGAACACGAGGTGGTCGGCGATGTCGGTCATGCGCATGCGGTTCCCGGGCTCGGCCGCGAGGACCCATAGGACCTCGATCGAACTCACGCCGATGCCGAGATCGCGGCGCAGATCGTCGTCGAGCCGCCGCGTCAACGCGGCGTGGACCCGGATGAACGAGCGCCACGTGTCCCGCTCCACGGGCGAGAGCAGCGGCCGATGTTTCATCGTGCCCGCCATCGTCTGGCTCACTTCCTTCCCCTGACGCCGATCATGTCGCCGCTCGACAAACGTAACGCATCTGGGCTAGACGGACAATGCTTGACATGCAAAGTATCTCGGTGGTTGTATTGAACACGTGCGCTCGATCGTCCGTGCGCTCGTCGTCGGAGCCGCTCTTCTCCTCGTCCTGATCGGGCCTTCTGCCGGCCGGGGAGCCGGCGGTGACGTCGGCTGGCTCTCCTGGGGCAACACCCCGGACGAGAACCGCTATTCCCCGCTGACGCAGATCACGGCGTCGAACATCGCGCAGCTCGGGCGCCAGTACACGGTCGACTTCATGGGCATCGACCCGTCCGTGCGCCGCGGCGAGCAGTCGTTCCCGATCGTCACCGACGGGAAGCTGTTCATGACGACGAACGACGACAACGTCTGGGCGCTCGACCCGACCACCGGGAAGATCCTGTGGCGCTACACCCCGAGCAACGTCGCCGTCTTCAAGAACTTCGGGATCGTCGCCAACCGCGGCGTGGCCGTGTGCGGCGGGCACGTGTACGAGCTCACGCTCGACATGACGATCGTCGAGCTGGACGAGCAAACGGGCGCGCTCGTGCGGCGCGTGCCCATCGCACGGGCCGTGCAGGGCGCGTCGTCGAACTACGGCTACTCGGAGACGAGCGCGCCCATCTGCGCCGCCAACAGGCTCATCATCGGCGCAGCCGGCTCCGAGTACGGCGTCCGCGGCTTCGTCATGGCGTACACCCTCGACCTCTCACCCGCCTGGTCGAGCCCGTTCTGGACGAGCCCGCCCGAGCAGACGAGCTGGCGCAAGGCGAGCCGCATCGTCGGGGGCGGCGTCGTCTGGACGCCGACGACGGTCGATCCGACGACAGACACGCTCTACTTCGGCACCGGCTCGGCGACGCCGCTCTACTACCCGGCGATCCGCCCCGGCACGGATCCGCGCGCCGACTCGCTCATCGCCGTCAACCTCGAGACCGGCCAGATGAAGTGGTGGCAGCAGCTGATCTCGTTCAACGAGTGGTCGTACGACGTGGCGCAGCCGCCGCTCGTGTACACGGCGAAGATCAACGGGAAGTCGGAGCGCGTCGTGTCGGTCGCGACCATGGAAGGCCTCTGGTACATGTACGACGCGGCTACCGGCCGGCCGGTGTATCAGCGCGTCAAGGTCATCGACCGGACGGAGCACCCGGCGCTGCAGCCGGGCGTGCCGGTCGCGGTCTACCCGTCATCGCTCGGAGGCCTCAACTTCTCGCCGGCGTCGTTCGACCCGCAGACGCACTACGTCTACAACGCCGCCGCGGAGACCGCTGCCGTCGACGAGCAGGTCAAGCTTACCCCGACGCAGAAGAAGCGAACGCTCCTCGAGGGCGACATCTTCCTCGGCCTCGCGAACGGCAACTTCGGGACGCTGCTGCCGGGCTGGCACGACCATGGCTCGATCAGTGCCATCGACACGAGCACGGGCAGGCAGGTGTGGAAGTTCGACACGCCCGAGCCGGAGCGGGGCGGCATCACCACGACCGCGAGCGGGCTCGGCTTCGCCGGCGGCGGCGACGGCAACCTGCAGGCCTTCGACGCGAAGACGGGCAAGGTGCTGTGGACGTTCCAGACCGGCCACCAGATCGCGTCCGGCCCGTCCATCTTCTCCGTCGGGGGCACCGAATACGTCGCCATCACCGTGGGCGGGACGCCGACCTCCTCGAGCGGCGGTACGGCGACGCAGCTGCAGGTCTTCGCGCTCGGCGGGTCGCAGAAGCAGTCGACGGCGCCGCTGTCGCTCGAGCGGAGCGCGTCGTCCACGACGGCGCCCGCGCAGCCGCTCGTCGCCATGGGCCGCCCGATCCCGGCGCAGGTGCGGCGGCATTCGGTCGCGCTCGCCTCCGGCGGCAACATCGGCGTCCAGGCGGCCGTCGTGCTGAAGCCGTGGGACCCGAACTCCACGAACGAGGCGCTCGTGTCCGGCCGCGTCACCTATCGCGGCAAGCCGGTGAAGGGCGTCCAGATCACGGTCGACGACTACCGGCTGCAGAACCTCACCGACGGCGCCGGGACGTTCCACTACCTGCTCGACGACACGATCGCGCACCGCGCGACGATCGTCGTCACCGGCGTGACGCACGCGACCATCGGCGGCAACCCGCTGACGGCCGGCGCACGCGCGGCGCTGCTCGGCCGCTCGGCCGGCTTCAACACCGGCTACGCCGTCGACCAGCTCTCGAGCAAGAGGCTGGCGAACGGCGACGTGCAGGTCACCGGCCGCGTGCACGACTCCGCCGGCAACGCGCCGCCCGCGGTCGCGCTGTACACGTATCAGCTCACCGGCACCGTCACGAACGCATCGGGCGCCCCGGTGCAGGGCGCGGTCGTCGTCACCCGCACGCAGGACCGCGACTTCTGGACATTCTCCTCGCCGACCGACTCGAACGGGCACTTCGTCTCGTTCTTCACCGCCTCGGACGAGAGCGGCGCCAATCCGGTGGCGCTCAGCGTGGGGGTCGCCTCCGGCAGCACGTCGTACGGCGGCACGCTCGGGATCAACGTCAACTTCGACGCGCTGCACAGCTCCAACGTCGCCATCAAGCTCGGCAGCGGGACGTCGCTCACGGCCGAGCCGTCCACCGTCGCGCAGGGCGCCATCTACGAAGGCGTCGTCGTCGGCGTCAGCGGGCGTGGCGGCGTGATCAAGCCGGTGTCCGAGACCTATCCGGATCGCAGCGGCAGCTTCACGATGGTGCTGCCGTCGTCCGCGAAGGGCCAGACGGTGTCCTTCTGGGAGAGCACGCGGCAGGCGTTCTCGCTCATCCCGGCCGTTCCCGGCGGCAAGGTCGACCTGACCTCGTGGCCGAGCGCCCTCGCCGACTTCGTGCCGCGCGGGCTGGCGACGCTGAAGCTCCGCTGAGCGGGATCCGCCTGCGAACGGTGGACGCGTTCACGGACGCGCCCTTCCGCGGCAGCCCGGCGGCGGTGCTGATGCTGTCCGAGCCGCCGCCGGACGACTGGATGGCGGCGGTGGCGCGAGAGATGAACCTTCCCGACACCGCGTTCGTCATCCCAGAGGAGACTCCCGACGCGGACATGCGGCTCCGCTGGTTCACGCCGACGACGGAGATCGACCTTTGCGGCCACGCCACGCTCGCCTCCGCGCACTGCCTCTTCGAGGACGGCGCCGCCGGCCCCATCCGATTCGCGACGCGCAGCGG
>JAFALP010000387.1 GCA_019234175.1 Actinomycetota bacterium
CGCGAGTACTGATACATGCAGTGTTGCAACTGGAGCGTCCGCTCTTCGATCACCAGTCTCGCCTTCTCCTATGAAGTTCCCGCCAAAGCTTTGTTAACAGCGGGTGAATCGTCCTGCCACCATTTCCCTGCGTTCGATCCTACACGCTCCAGCCCGTGTTACAAACTGGGGGCTTATGTTGCCTTGCAGGGAAACGTCCCCGGGGCCGCAGCCTCTCAATCCTGCCCGACGGGACCGGGTTTACACATGACTCATTCGTGGGTGATCCGCGCCACGTACGCCCCGGAGAAGCCCTTTCCGTGGGCTGCGGCGAGGGCGGCCGAGGCCGCCCGGGACGTCCCGTAGACCCCGGAGAAGACGACGTAGTAGCCGGGATGGAGGCTGGGATAGCCCGAGGAGACGAGGACGCCGGCCTGGGGGAGCCCGGCGGCCTTCGCCGCGCGGGCGCGGGCGACGGCGAGCGTCCGGCCGGACGCGAGCGGGACCGACTCGAGCACGTCCGTGTAGGCCGTGCCGGCGGCGGGCCACGCCGTCAGCCCGGCCGGTGCCGGCGGGACCCGGGCTTCCGTCGAGGGCGCGCCGGGCGCCTTCGGCAGCGGCCCGGTGGTGACGGTCGGCTTCGGCGCCGTCGGGAGCGTGCGCTGCCCGGTCGCCGCGGCGGCGCCGGTGCCCGGGCCGACGGCGACGTTCGCGTCCGTGGCGACGATCGTCGTGCCCGCGCCCGATGAGGAGGTGGCGGCGGCGACGGCGGTGGCGACGAGCGCGACGGCGAGGAAGAGCAGGGTGGGCCAGATCCAGTCGCCCGGGTACCAAGGGAAGCGACGCTGCCAGGCGCCGGCGAGCAGGCCGACGGTGCCGCGGTTCGTGGGCAGGCGGTCGCCGCACTCGAGGCAGTACTCCTGGAGGGTGTCGTAGCCCGCGCCGCAGCGAGGGCAGTCGCGGGGCTCGGGCGTGCTCACGCCGTCTCGACCGGCCGTCCGCACTGCGCGCAGAAGCGCGCGCCCCAGAACACGGGGGCGCCGCACTCGCAGCGCACGGCGGCGCGTGTCCGGCCGCGCGAAACGACCACGGAGATGAGCGTGTCGAGCTCGGAGACCCTGCTCTCGAGGGAGGCGAGCTCGGTGCACTTCTCGAGCACGAGCTCGCGGCGGAACTGGTCGCGCCGGAACATCTCCAGCACGAGCCCGCCGAGGTCGCGGAGCTTGTTCTCGCGCGTGTGCAGGAGCTCGCGGCGCTCCCGCCGCAGCTGGCCGAGGGGCGGAAGTGCGCGTCGGACGGCCCGCAGGCGCGGCATCGCCGCGACTCTACTGGCTCATCGCTGCGTCGGCCGTTCGCCGCGGGCGGCGCTGCGGCCGAAGCCGACGAACCAGAGCACGGCGAGGATGAGGCCGACGATCCCCACCGGGATCCCGACCCACGGGATGATGAACAGGAAGAGGATTCCCAGGACGACGAGTGCGATGCCGACGCCGATCACGGCGTCCTTCTTCCCACTCCGTCAGCGTTGAATCACGACGAGGTGGTCCTCGGTCATCTCGCGAACGGCGTAGGCAGGCCCTTCGCGCGTGTTGCCCGAGTCCTTCACGCCGCCGTAGGGCATCTGGTCGCTGCGGAACGTCGGCGCCTCGTTCACGGTGACGCCGGCGAAGTCCAGCCGCTCGGCGGCGCGCAGCGCCGAGTCGAGCGACGCCGTGAAGATGCCCGCCTGCAGCCCGTAGCGCGTGCCGTTCGCGCGGTCGATGCCCTCGTCGACCGAGCCGATCCGGTTGACGACGACGACGGGGCCGAACACCTCTTCGCAGCTGACGCGCTCGCTGTCGGCGGCGTTCGCGATCACCGTCGGCGCGATGAGGCCGTTCGCCTCGCCGCCCGTGAGCACGTCGCCTTTCGACTCGGCGATCCATTCGAGGATGCGCTCGCGGGCGTCCTCGTCGATCACCGGGCCGACGTCGGTGTCGTCGTCGCCCGGGTCGCCGACCTTCAGGGCCTTCACCTTCGGGACGAACGCCGCGAGGAATGCATCCCACGCGCCGTCCTCGACGTAGATCCTCTGCACGGAGATGCAGCTCTGCCCCGCGAACGAGAACGCATTGGCCGCGAGCTTCGTCGCTGCAAGCTCGACGTCGGCGTCGGCGGCGACGATCACCGGGGTGGAGTTGCCGAGCTCGAGCTTCACCCGTTTGCGCGGCGCCCGCTCCTGCAGCCTCCAGCCGACCTCGCTCGAGCCGGTGAACGT
>JAFALP010000088.1 GCA_019234175.1 Actinomycetota bacterium
GCGCTCGCCGCTGCGTGGCTCGCGGGGGCACCGCCGGCACATGCCCCGTGGGTGCACGGCGACTACGGCGACGTGTACCACCGGCTCGGCGTCGCCGGCGCGGCGCTCTTCGCATTGCTCCTCGCCGCCCTCCTGCGCGACCTCCCGCTTGCGTTCGCGCCGGCGGTCGTCGCCGCGGGTGCGGCGGCGATCCTCGCGCCGGTCGAAGCCGCCGCGCCGGTGCTCGCACTCGCAGGCTTCGCCGGCGGACGGGCTGCCTATGATCGCGCCGTGGCGTCCGAGCGCGAGCGGCGGCTCGACGAGGTCGAGGCCAGGCTCGTCGCCGAGGCGCGTGCGCTCGACGCGCAACGCGTGCAGCTGGCGATGCGCGTCGACGCGCTGGACGAGCGCGAACGCTCGATCGACGCGGAGGTCGCCGCGCGGACGCCGGTCCCCGCCGCCCCTCGGCCCGCGCCGGCAGCCCGCGCGGCCGCGGCCCCGGGCCCGGCACGCTTCCGCCCGGTATCGCGCCGCTTCACGATCGCGCAGCTCGAGGACCTCGTCGCGACCCGCGGGGCAGCCTTCCCCGAGCGGCAGGGCGAGTGGCGGACATACCTCGACGCGCTCCGCGCCGAGTCGGCCGGCGGCGTCCTGCCGGAGCGGTTCGAGCCGCTCGTCCGCGAGGTCTTCGCCCCGCTTCTCGATGCACCGAGCGGGTAACAGCTTCGTCACATCCGGCGCCGGCGGCTGCCACGACGACCCCGCGCGGTACCATGGCGCCCTCGGTAAGGCCACCGGTTTCGACCGCCGGGAGCGGCGGTAGAGAGGTTTCCACATGTTCGAGAGATTCACGGAGCGGGCTCGCCAGGTCGTCGTCCTCGCACAGGACGAAGCCAGGGCGCTGAAGCACAACTACATCGGCACGGAGCACATCCTGCTCGGCCTGCTCCGCGAGGAGGAAGGTCTCGCGGCGCGCGTGCTCGAGAGCCTCGACATCACCGTCGAGGAGGTCCGCGCGCAGGTCGCGCGCATCGTCGGCCAGGGCGACGAGGTCACGACCGGCCAGATCCCGTTCACGCCGCGCGCGAAGAAGGTGCTCGAGCTCGCGCTGCGCGAAGCGCTCTCGCTCGGCCACAACTACATCGGCACCGAGCACATCCTGCTCGGCCTCGTCCGCGAGAACGAGGGCGTCGCCGCGCGCATCCTGCTCGACTTCGACGCCGACGCCGAGAAGATCCGCAACGAGATCATCCGCATGCTCTCCGGCCCGGGCCGGCGCCAGCAGGGTCAGGGCGGGGCGCCGGGCGAGAAGTCCAAGTCGAGCAAGCTGCTCGACCAGTTCGGCCGCAACCTGACGAAGCTCGCAGCCGAGGGCAAGCTCGACCCCGTCGTCGGCCGCCAGACCGAGATTGAGCGCGTGATGCAGATCCTGTCGCGCCGCACGAAGAACAACCCGGTGCTGATCGGCGAGCCCGGGGTCGGCAAGACCGCCGTCGTCGAGGGCCTCGCCGCGCGCATCA
The DNA here is from genome assembly GCA_019234175.1 of Actinomycetota bacterium. GTDB lineage: Bacteria > Actinomycetota > Thermoleophilia > Gaiellales > Gaiellaceae > Palsa-739. The sequence goes on from JAFALP010000088.1 coordinate 1,500, forward strand.
GCTCGAACCAGGTTCCCGACCTGCTGAAGAACAAGCAGATCTACACGCTCGACCTCGCCGCGCTCGTGGCGGGATCGAAGTACCGCGGTGAGTTCGAGGAGCGCCTGAAGAAGGTGATGAAGGAGATCACCCAGCGCGGCGACATCATCCTGTTCATCGACGAGCTGCACAACCTCGTCGGCGCGGGCGCCGCCGAGGGTGCGATCGACGCTGCGTCGATCCTCAAGCCCGCGCTCGCCCGCGGTGAGCTGCAGACGATCGGTGCGACGACGCTCGACGAGTACCGCAAGTACCTCGAGCGCGACGCTGCCCTCGAGCGCCGCTTCCAGCAGATCCGCGTCGACGAGCCCTCGACCGACGACACGGTGCAGATCCTGCGCGGCCTGCGCGACCGCTACGAGGCGCACCACCGGTGCAAGATCACCGACGACGCGCTCGAGGCGGCCGCCGTGCTCGCCGACCGCTACATCCAGGACCGCCACCTGCCGGACAAGGCGATCGACCTCATCGACGAGGCCGCGTCGCGCATGCGCATCAAGACGATGACCGCGCCGCCGCGCTACCGCGAGCTCGAGGACGAGATCGAGAAGGTCCGCAAGGACAAGGAAGACTCGATCGAGAACCAGGAGTTCGAGAAGGCGGCGTCGCTGCGCGACAAGGAGCGCAAGCTCACGCAGAAGAAGCGCGAGCTCGAGGAGGAGTGGCGCAACCAGGAGCAGGTCGAGCAGCCGGAGATCGGCGAGGAGGAGATCGCCGACATCGTCTCGATGTGGACCGGCATTCCGGTGTTCAAGCTCACCGAGGCCGAGAGCCAGAAGCTCATCCGCATGGAGGAGGAGCTGCACAAGCGCGTCATCGGCCAGGACGCGGCGATCGTCGCCGTGTCGAAGGCGATCCGCCGTGCGCGCGCCGGCATCAAGGACCCGAAGCGCCCGACCGGCTCGTTCATCTTCCTCGGCCCGTCCGGCGTCGGGAAGACCGAGCTCGCGCGCACGCTCGCCGAGTTCCTGTTCGGCGACGAGGACGCGATGATCCAGATCGACATGTCGGAGTACATGGAGAAGCACGCCGTGTCGCGCCTCGTCGGCTCGCCGCCCGGCTACATCGGCTACGACGAAGGCGGCCAGCTCACGGAGGCCGTGCGCCGCAAGCCGTACTCGGTCGTCCTCTTCGACGAGATCGAGAAGGCGCACCCCGACGTCTTCAACATCCTCCTGCAGATCCTCGAGGACGGGAAGCTGACCGATGCGCAGGGGCGCAAGGTGGACTTCCGCAACGTCATCGTGATCATGACCTCGAACATCGGCTCGACGTCGATCTCGAAGAACCAGGCGCTCGGCTTCAACCTCTCCGACGAGCAGGGCCTCTCGTACGAGGACATGAAGTCGCGGGTGATGGGCGACCTCAAGCGCGTCTTCCGCCCCGAGCTGCTGAACCGAATCGACGAGATCATCGTGTTCCCGAAGCTCGCGAAGGAGGAGATCCTCCAGATCGTCGACCTGATGCTGAACCGCCTGCGCGTGCAGATGGCCGAGCACGAGGTCACGATCGAGCTGACGAACGACGCAAAGGAGATGCTCGTCGAGAAGGGCTACGACCCGGCGATGGGCGCCCGGCCGCTGCGCCGCGCGATCCAGCGTCTGATCGAGGACCCGCTCGCCGACTTTGTCCTCGGCCGCTCGCTCGAGCCCGGCTCGACGATCGTCGTCAAGCGAAAGAACGACGAGGAAGTCGACATCGAGGTCGTGCCGCCGGTGCCGTCGGAGATCCCGGCCGGCATCGTCGCCTCGACCGGCGACGGCGAGTCGGACGAAGAGCCCGCGCGCGATTCGGACTAGCTCCTCCACACACGTCTCTTTCGGCCATGGCCGGGGTCTGACCCCGGCCATGGCCTTTTCGGACACCTTTTACGGACGGCTTACGACGGCTTACGCGCGGCTGATGGTCGATGCCTGGGCTGCTTACACCTCACGGCGATAACCCGAGCGTCACCCTCCGACGCAAAGGAGCTTCCGATGTTCAAGCGCACGTTTCTCCTCTCCATCGCGGCGGCCGCGCTCCTCGCCGGGAGCGCCCTCGCCGACGGCAGCACGCCCGTCAAGGGCCCGTTCGCCGGCACCGTCCACGCAGTCGGCACGCTGAGCTACACCGACGGCTCGTCGCAGACGTGGAACTGGGACCGCGGCAAGATCACGGCCCTCGACTCGACCTCGATCACCCTGACGCGGCGCGACAAGGTGCAGGTCACCTTCGCGATCACCTCGTCGACCGTCGTCCGCAACGACGGCGCCACGTACCAGCTGTCCGACCTGAAGATCGGCCAGGTCGCGACCGTCATCTCGCAGAGCGGCAACGCCGACATCATCCGCAACATCCGCGGCGACGGCGCGCCGAGCGGCGCCGACCAGTCGGCGATCGAAGGGCCCGCCGCGAAGTCGACGACCGGCACGATCGACGCGCTCTACTACGACGGCTCGTCGCAGACGTTCCAGTACGACCGCGGCCGCATCACCTCGGTCGGGAACGGCCAGCTCTCGATCGTCCGCGCCGACAAGAGCACGGCGACCTTCACCTACGACGACTCGACGATCGTCCGCGACAAGGACAACGTCGAGGCCGTCTCCGACCTCCAGGTCGGCGAGGGCGCGATGTTCTTCTCGCAGAACGGCAAGCTCATGCTCGTCACCTGCCTCGGGGAGCCGAAGCAGCAGGCGAACCCTCAGGGCCAGGGCCAGAGCCAGCTGCAGCCGGGCGCGGGCGTCCAGGGTCAGGCCGGTCTCGGTCTCGGCTTCCGCCTCGGTCATCGGCACGCGAACCTCGGCACGACCGTCACCGCGTAGTTCGCCGTCCCTCCCGGCGAATGAAGGGGCGCCCGCAGGCGCCCCTTCACGCGTGTGGACGCATCGGCACGAAGTCGGCACGAATGCCGTCGGGACGCGCCCGTACAGTGCTCCGGTGGCGAAGGCGAAGACGGCGCCGGTTCAGTTCGCGTGCTCCGAGTGCGGCACCTCGACCGCGCGCTGGTTCGGGCGCTGCCCTGGATGCGGGACGTTCGGGACCCTCGTCGAGGAAGCCGCGCCCACGCCGGCGCCGGCCGGTCCCCTGCGGCCCGTGCTGCGACTCGTCGACGTCGAGGCCGACGACGCCGAGCGCATGACGACCGGGGTGCCCGAGCTCGACCGCGTCCTCGGCGGCGGGCTCGTGCCCGCCTCGCTCGTCCTCGTCGGGGGCGAGCCCGGCGTCGGCAAGTCGACGATGCTGCTCACCGCGCTCGGCGCGATCAGCAAGACGCGCACGGCGCTCCTCGTCACGGGTGAGGAGTCGGTCGCGCAGGTGAAGCTCCGCGCCGACCGCCTCGGCGGTGCCGAGGACGTGCACATCCTCGCCGAGACCGACCTCGACGCCGTCTGCGCGACGCTCGAGCGCGAGCGGCCCGACGTCTGCGTGATCGACTCGGTGCAGACGCTCGCGTCGGCGGATATCGGCTCCGCGCCCGGCTCGGTGGCACAGGTGCGCGAGGCCGCTGCGCGCCTCCTCCGCGTCGCCAAGGAGTGCGGCATCGCGACCTTCCTCGTCGGACACGTGACGAAGGACGGCACCGTCGCGGGGCCGCGCGTCCTCGAGCACCTCGTCGACTGCGTGCTGCAGTTCGAGGGCGACCGTTACCACGCCCACCGCGTCCTCCGCGCCGCGAAGAACCGTTTCGGCTCGACGAACGAGCTCGGCGTGTTCGAGATGACCGGCACGGGCCTCGTCGGCGTCCCCGACCCGTCGGCGATCTTCGGCAGGACGGAGCCCGGGGAGGTCGGCGCCGCCGTCGCGTGCACGCTCGAGGGGACGCGGCCGATCCTGCTCGAGATCCAGGCGCTCGTCGCGCCGACCGACCTCGCGATGCCGCGCCGCGTCGGCACGGGCGTCGACCCGAAGCGCCTCGCGATGATCGTCGCCGTCCTCGCCAGGCATGCGGGCCTCCCGCTGGGGGCGGCCGACGTCTTCGTGAACGTCGCCGGCGGCGTGCGCATCGACGAGCCGGGCGCCGACCTCGGCATCGCGCTCGCGATCGCCTCCGCGGCGCGCGGGATTCCCGTCCGGGAGGGCATCGCCGCGTTCGGCGAGATCGGCCTCACGGGGCGCCTCCGGCCGGCCACGCAGGGCCCCCGGCGCACGGAGGAATGCCGCAAGCTCGGCCTCGAGCCGTTCGAGGCCGAGACGCTGCGCAAGGCGGTCGGCGCCGCACTCGGCGAGAACCCGCTCTGAGCAGGGAAATCCCTGCAAATTTCGCGCTTTTGGCCTGGTCCTGGTAGCCTACTGCCAACTGCCGGCTGCCCCTCGTGGGCGCCGGCTTTCGCGACTACAGAGGAGAGGGAGCGAGCTTGTACAGAATCGGCGACAAGGTCGTGTACCCGCATCACGGGGCGGGCACGGTCGTGAAGCGCGAGAAGCGCGAGGTTCTCGGGGAGAAGCGGGAGTACCTGACGATCAAGATCCTGCACAACGACATGACGGTCAACGTCCCGGCCGACAACGCGGAGCGCGTCGGTCTGCGGAAGGTCATCGACGAGGAGGCCGTCAAGAAGGTCGTCAAGTACCTGACGAGCGGTGGCACCGAGATGCCGAAGAACTGGAACCGCCGGTTCAAGCACAACCGCGACAAGATGAAGACGGGCGACATCTACGAGCTCGCCGAGGTCGTGCGCAACCTGTCGCTGCGCGACGGCGAGAAGGGTCTCTCGACCGGCGAGAAGCAGATGTACGTCAAGGCGAAGAAGATCCTCGCGTCGGAGCTCATGTACGCGAAGAACCTCTCCGAGGACGACGCGATCGCGTGGCTCGAGGGCGTTCTCCAGGGCAACAAACCGGCTCCGGCGAAGCGTGCCACGACGACGACCGCGGCCGCGAAGCGCACGACGACGACGACGACGTCGGCGACGGCGAAGAAGCCGGCCGCGACGTCGACGACGAAGAAGAAGACGCCCGCCGCGGCGTAACGTGCCGGGCTCGACCTGGGCCGTTGTCGTCGCCGCCGGGCGCGGCGAGCGGCTCGGGGACGACAGGCCGAAGGCATTCGCGCGACTCGGTGAGCTTCCGTTGCTCGCCGAGTCGCTGCGTCGCCTCGACGACTGCGACGACGTCGACGCGATCGTCGTCGTCGCTCCTCGCGAATGGGAGGAGCCGGCGATCCTGCTCGCCGAGGAGATCGGCGCGTCGAAGGTGGCCGCGGTCGTCCCCGGCGGGGAGACGCGATCCGCGTCGGTGCGGGCCGGGCTCGAGGAGGTACCCGAGGACGCCGCGGTCGTCCTCGTGCACGACGCGGCACGTCCGCTGCTCCCCCCGAACCTCGTGCGGCAGCTCCTCGACGCGATCGGCCGCGGCTTCGACGGCGCCGTCCCGGCAGTTCCAGTCGCCGACACGGTCAAGCGCGTCGAGGGCGACGTCGTCGTCGAGACACCCGCACGCGCGGAGCTCGTCGCCGTGCAGACGCCGCAGGCGTTCGTCGCCTCCGTCCTCCGCGCGGCGGCCGCCGGCGAGGGCTCGGACTGCGCCTCGCTCGTCGAGGCCGCAGGCGGCCGCGTCGCGGTCGTCCCGGGTGACGAGCGCCTCTTGAAGATCACGACCCCCGCCGACCTCGAGCGCGTGAGAGGCTGGCTCGATGGCTGACCTTCGCGTCGGGATCGGAGTCGACGCGCACGCGCTCGAGGACGGCGTGCCTCTCGTCCTCGGGGGTGTCGAGATCGACCACCCGCGTGGCCTCGCGGGCCACTCGGACGGAGACGTCATCGCCCACGCGCTCACGGACGCGATCCTCGGTGCGGCCGGGCTCGGCGACATCGGCGGCCTCTTCCCCTCCGGCGCGGAGACGCCGAAGGGCATCTCGTCGCTCTCGCTGCTCGCCGACGCCTACGCGCAGGTCGTCGCCGCCGGCTTCCGGCTCGTGAACGCCGACTGCGTCCTCGTCGGCGAGGAGCCGCGCATCGCTCCGCATCGCGACGCGATGCGCGCACGCCTGCGGGAGGCGATCGGCGAAGGCGAGGTGAACGTGCGCGCGACGACGACCGATCGGCTCGGGTACACCGGCCGTGGTGAAGGGCTCGCAGCGCACGCTGTTGCGCTGCTCGAGCGGCGGTGAACATCGTCCCGCTCCGCGAGGGCGTGCTCGAGAACATCTGGCCGAAGTTCCTGCTCCACGACGCGGTCGTCACGCGGTACTGGGACCGGATCTACGGCGAGTACCCGGAGTTCCAGTTCGCGCTCGTCGACGGGGGAGAGATCGTCGCCGAGGGCAACTCCATCCCGGTGCACGGTCGCCCGGCGCAGTTCCGAGATGCGTTGCTCGGCGTGTTCGAGCGCGGCGGCGAGCCCGATCGCCTGTGTGCCCTCGCCGTGATGATCGCGCCGTCGCACCGCGGACGCGGCTTGAGCCGGATCATGCTCGAGCACATGCGCGGGCTTTCGGCTCTGCTCGGCGGCGAGCTCGTCGCGCCCGTCCGCCCGACGCTCAAGGCCGAGCACCCGCATGTCCCGATCGAGGAGTACGCGGCGTGGCGTCGTGAGGACGGTGCGCATGCCGACCCGTGGCTCCGCACACACGAACGCGTGGGCGGGCAGATCACCGGCACGGCCGACGAGGCGATGCTCGTCGAGGGCTCGCTCGACGACTGGCGCAGCTGGACCGGCGTCGCATTCGACCACGACGGCGAGTACGTGGTCGCGGGCGCGCTCGTTCCGGTGACGATGCACGAGGGGCGCGGCGTCTATCGCGAACCGTGTGTATGGGTCGAGCATGCGTTGAAGCGTGCTTAACCTTTCGCTATCCTGGAAAAGCAGCATGCGTATTCGGGGAAGGTGGGTGCTGGTCGTGGCGTTTGCGGCTGCCGGCGTTCTGTTCGCCGCAGTCGGCGCTTCTGCGCG
>JAFALP010000108.1 GCA_019234175.1 Actinomycetota bacterium
TGATGGCGATGCTCGTGCAGTACCTCTCGGCGAAGCTCGGCGTGGTGACCGACCGCAACCTCCCTGAAGTCGTGCGCGCGCACTTCCCGCGCGCGCTGACGTGGGGTATGTGGGTGCAGGCGGAGATCATGGCGATGTCGACCGACATCGCCGAGTTCCTCGGCGCAGCGCTCGGGCTGAACCTGCTGTTCGGCGTGCCGCTGCTTCCCGCCGGGCTGATCACGGGCGTGATCGCGTTCGGGATCCTCGAGCTCCGCCGCAAGGGATTCCGCAGCTTCGAGCTCGCGATCACCGCGCTCCTCGGGATCATCCTCCTCGGCTTCCTGTACGAGACGCTGAAGATCGGGCCGTCCTCGTCCGCATCGCTGCACAGCTTCTTCCCGCCGCGCCTCGGCGGAAGCGGCGCGATCTACCTCGCGGTCGGGATCATCGGCGCGACGGTCATGCCGCACGTCATCTACCTCCACTCGGCGCTGACGAACGGCCGCATCCCCGTCCGAAACGACGAGGAGCGCACGCGCGTCCTCCGCTTCGAGCGCACCGACGTCATCGTCGCGCTCACCCTCGCGGGCCTCGTCAACCTGAGCATGCTCGCGGTCGCCGCGAAGCTCTTCCACGGCAGCGGCCTGACCGGGATCGACACGATCCCGGGCGCACACGCCGCGTTCGGGCACCTCGTCGGCGGCGGCGCGGCGCTTGCCTTCGCGGTGGCGCTGCTCGCCTCGGGCGCGTCCTCGTCGAGCGTCGGGACGTACGCCGGCCAGGTGGTCATGGCCGGCTTCGTCGGCCTGCGCATCCCGCTCTACGTCCGGCGCCTCGTGACCATGGTGCCTGCGCTCGTCGTGCTCGCGATCGGCGTCAGCCCGACGAGCGCGCTCGTGCTCAGCCAGGTCGTGCTCTCGTTCGGGATCCCGTTCGCGCTCGTGCCGCTCGTCCTCCTGACGAGCCGGCGCGACGTCATGGGCGTGCACGTGAACCGGCGCGCGACCACGCTCGTCGCCGGGGCCGCGACGCTCCTCGTCGTCGGCCTGAACGTCTTCCTGATCGCGCAGCAGCTCTAGGGCAGATAGCCCAGGGGGTCCACCGGGGTGCCGTTCACGCGCACCTCGAAGTGGAGGTGCGGGCCGGTGCAGAAGCCGGTACAGCCGGAATAGCCGATGACCTCGCCCTGGTCGACGTCCTCGTTGCAGCTGACGGCGATCCTCGACTGGTGCGCGTACGCGGTGGCGATGCCGTTGTGGTGGTCGATGACGACGAGGTTCCCGTAGCCCTCTTCCCACCCGCAGTAGATGACGGTGCCGGCGGCGGCGGCATGGATCGGCGTCCCTTCCGGCACGCCGATGTCGATGCCGGGATGGAAGCCGCCCCAGCGCGGGCCGAACGGGCTCGTGATCGGGCCGCTCACCGGCCAGATGAGCCCGGCCGCGCTCGGCGTCGCCGGCGCGGAGCCGCTGCCGGTGGTGCTGTTCGAGTCGCCGGGGCCGGCCTCGGCGGCGCGGATCTTCGCCTCGATCGCGGCGCTCGCGGCCTGGATCGACTCCGACTCCTTGATCGCGTCCTCCTCCTGCTGCTTCGTCACGCTGAGCGCCGCCGACTTCCCCGCCTTCGCGGTCGAGAGCTTGCTCTTGCTCGCGAGCAGCTGGCTGCGGAGATACGCCTCCTGCAGAACGCGCGCGTTGATCGCGTTCGCCTGGTTCTCCACCGACTGCCGGACGACGGCGGTGCGCTTGCGCGCGAGCATGACCTGCCGCTTCGACGACTTCACCTGCGCGGCGATGGTCGTGTCCTCCTTCGCGACGAGGCCGAGGTAGTTCACCTCGTCGAGGACGTCCTGGAAGCTGTGCGACTGGAGCACGAGGTCGAGCGTCCCCGGCTCCGGCTGCTTGTAGATGGACACGAGACGGTTGTCGAGCCGGATGACCGCGAGCTTGTACTCGCTCTTCAGGTCGTCGAAGCGCGTGGTCTGCACCTGGTACAGCCGTGTGAGCGTGGCGAAGCGGCGCTGGCGGAGCGCGAGGTCGGCGCGCAGCGCGGAGAGCTTCGTCGCAACGTCGCCGACCTTCGTCTCGAGGCCCTGGATCTGCGTCGTCAGGCTTCCGATCTGCGTGTTCAGGCTCGCCTCGCGCGTGCGCGCGGCGGCGATCTTCGCCTGGACGGACGCGAGCTTCGCGTCGAGGCTCGCCTTCTGCTGGCCGAGGTTGTCCCCGCCGAACGCCGGAGCGACCACGAGGGCCGATCCGAGGATGAGGAGGACCGCGCAGCGTCTGGCCATCGCATGAAGACTTTCGTCGGGACGCCGCGCGTCCCTGCCCCGGGAGGACTCTACGCCGCCGGCCGGCGGGTGTCTTCGTCCGGAGGCGGATACGGCTCCGGAACGGGCGCAGGCGTGGGCGGATCGCCCTCGTCCGGCGGCGGATACGGCTCGGGCACGACCACCATCGTCTTCGCTGCCGCGAACCGCACCTGCCGGACGCGCTCGTCCGCCTGGGCGATGCGCGGGCCCGCCTGCTCGCCGAGGGCCGTCTCCGCCTGGTCGAGCTGGTACAGGCGCTCGCGCAGCATGGCCGCCTCGGAGTCGTCCTCGCTGCGCTCCGCCTCGGCCAGGCGCAACCGGGCCGCGCGCCGTTCGGACTCGATCACCGAGCGGGCCGTGTGGACGCGCTCCCGTTCGGCGACGGCGCGCGTGCGCGCCCAGAGGAGCTCGAGCGACGCCCCGGCGCGCCGGCGGACGCCGACGGCCACGTCGGCCGAGAGGCGCGTGAACGCCGTGCCGGGCCGCCGCTTCGCCACCTCGACGAAGCCGGCGCCGAACAGGCCGGACACGCCGAGCAGGATCAGCCCGAACGGCCACGGACCGGTGAAGCATGCGATCGCGCCGGCGAACGACGCGGCGGCGAGGCCGAGCAGGATGAGCGGCGGCGGGATGCCGAACCAGCGCGTGTCCGCATGCGCGACGGACACCGGTACGGGGCCGGTCTCGCTCGGCGGCAGCTCGACGCGCCGCGTCTCGTCAGCCGGGTCGCGCGACGGAGGCATGCCGGGCTTCTGCCCGCGGCTCCAGCGCCCGTAACGCCTCCGCCGCCCGCCGCCTGAGCGGGCCGACGAGACGCCGGTAGTCCTCGTCCGAGATCTTCCCCGTCCGATGGTCGAACTCGAGCTCCTTCAATGCGTCGAGGGCCCGGTCGCGCTCCTCCGTGAGCGAGAGCCGTCGCTGCTCCAGCTCGCCCCGCTCGTCGATGGCGTCGTTCGCGGGCGCCGGCTCGCGCAGGAACGGCCGCGCCACCGCGCCGACGACGAGGATCGCGAGCGCCGCAGCGAGGACGAGCGCGAGAACGGTCACACCGGCACCGCCGCGTAGCGCTCGACGAGGCGCCGCTGTTCGACCGCGTCCGGCCACATGGCCACGACGGAGCCGAACACGAAGATGAAGCCGGCGAACCAGACGAGGTTCACGAGCGGCTTCACGAGCACCTTCAGGTCGAGCGTGCCGTTCTTCGAGATCCCGTCGGCGATCGTGTACACGTCGCCGAGGCTGCGCGGGTCGTGGTAGATGGCGACGTTGTTCGACGACGACTGCTCTACGGGGAAGAAGCTCTTGCCCGGGTGCAGCGTCGACACGTGCGAGCCGCCGCGCGTGACATCGACGATCGCGCTCGTCTTCTGCGAGTTCTGCAGCTGCTGGATGTACAGCGAGCGGTAGGTGAGCGTGTAACCGGCGACGTCCATCGACTGGCCGGGCTTCAGGTTCTGCTCGCGGATCGTCTGGTACGCGCTCGAGCCGGCGATGCCGATGGCGAGCGAGAGCACGGCGGCGTGGACGATGTAGCCGCCGTAACGCCTGCGATTCCGTGCCACGAGGCGCGTGAGCGAGCCCGTCGCCTGCGTCCCCCGGACGAACTCGAGGACGATGGAGGCGCCGACGAAGGCGGAGAAGGTGTACGCGAGCAGGCCCGGCGTCGAGCTGCCGAAGCCGAGCGCGATGAGCACGACGCCGGTGACGACCGCGGCCGCGGCGGGGATGGCGAACGTCTTCCCGAGCGAGCGGAGGGACGCGCGCCGCCAGGCGACGAGCGGCCCGATGCC
>JAFALP010000117.1 GCA_019234175.1 Actinomycetota bacterium
CGTTCACGGTGTCGGTCCGCCCGGTGAACCCGGCGGGCGTCTACGCCGTGCGCTGGCGCGTCCCGCGGTCGGCGCCTGCGGCCCTCCGCTCCTGCCTCACCGCGCGTGACGCGCGCGGGAACAGAAGCCCGCGCGAGTGCGCGCGGCTCGCGATCCGCTAGTCGAGGACGAAGCGCCCGCCGCGACGAACGGCCCGAAGCTGTTGAGGCGGTTCAGCCGTCTGCGACGAGCCCGAGCGTGCGGGCCTTCGCAACGGCGGCGAGGCGCGAGTGCACGCTGAGCGACAGCAGGATCTGCCGCACGTGGTTCCGCACCGTCTCCTTGCTGATGTACAGGTCGCTTGCGATCTGATCCGTCGACGCTCCCGCGGACAAGAGCATGAGGATCTCCCGCTGCCTCGGCGTGAGGGCAGGACGGTCCGACTCGGCGACGGCTCGTGCGCGCACGTCGGCGTCGACGTCCCGGAGCGTCGCCTCCAGGTACTCCGGCTCCCCGTCCTCGCCCCGCACGACGATCTGCCGGCGCTCGACCCAGCAGACGGTGCCGTCCTTCCGCACCGCGCGGCCGACGAAGGGCATCTCCGGGTCGCGAGCGCACTCCTCCTCGAGCCGTTCGCGATCGTCGGGGTGCACGATCCTCGGGCCGAGCGTCGGGTCGGCGTAGAACTCCTCCGGGCGATATCCGAGGATCCGCTCCGACGAGCGGGTGACGAAGTCGATGCCCGCCGGCTCGGCGAGCCGGTACCGCATCATCACCACCTCGGCGTTCTCGCTCAGGCGGTCGAGCGCCGCCTCGGCTTCCCGTTCGAACTGGCTCATCGCGGAAACCATACGTGGACGGGAGCTTGACTCAGCCGTCGAGCCGCGTACCGAAGCCGGCTTGCTGCACGTTTTTCTCGTGTGGCAACGGTTCAGCGGGCTCTCAGGCATGCCCACACGGAGCGCCGTCACGGATTCCGGCGCGACCTCGGCTCGCTCGGGATGCTGTACGTGTCGCTCGGCTCGATCATCGGCTCGGGCTGGCTCTTCGGTGCGCTCTACGCAGCGCAGCAGGCCGGCCCCGCGGCGCTGATCGCGTGGGGGCTCGGCGCCGTCTTCATGCTCGTCCTCGCCCTCATCCACGCGGAGCTCGGCGGCGCGTACCCGGTCGCGGGGGGCACCGCGCGCTTCCCGCACTACTCGCACGGGAGCATGGTCGGATACACGATCGGCTGGCTCTGGTGGGTCGGCGCAGCGACTGTCGCGCCGATCGAGGTCGAGGCCGCACTGCAGTACTTCACGCACTACGTCTCCTGGCTGACGACCACCTCCGGCAACGAGATCGTGCTGACCGCACAGGGATACGCGGTCGCGATCGTGCTCATGGCGGTCTTCACCGTCGTGAACCTCCTCGGCGTGCGCTGGCTCGCGAAGTCGAACGCGCCGATCACGACGTGGAAGCTCGCCATCCCGCTGCTCGCGATCGTCGCGCTGATGCTGACGCGCTTCCACGGTGCGAACTTCCACGCCGCCGGCGGCTTCATGCCGTTCGGCTTCCACGGAGTCTTCTCCGCGATGGCGACAGGCGGTGTCATCTTCGCCTACCAGGGCTTCGAACAGGCGGTTCAGGTGGGAAGCGAGAGCTCGAACCCGAGCCGCAACATCCCGTTCGCGGTGATCGGCTCGATGCTGATCGGCGTCGTCGTCTACGTGATGCTGCAGGTCGCGTTCCTCGGCGCGCTCGATCCTGCGAATCTGAGCCACGGGTGGACGAAGCTCGCCTTCCACGGCCTCGTCGGCCCGTTCGCCGGCCTCGCCACCGCGGTCGGCTTGAGCTGGCTCGCGATCCTCCTCTATGTCGATGCCGCGGTCTCTCCGGGCGGGACCGGGCTGCTCTATACGGCGACGAGCGCGCGCGTCGCATACGGCGTGAGCCACGAGGGCTGGTGGCCGGCCCTTCTCAGCCGCATCTCGCGGAGCGGCATCCCCATCGCGGCCACGGTGCTGAGCTTCCTCGTCGGCATCGTCATCTTCCTGCCGTTCCCGAGCTGGCAGTCGCTCGTGAAGCTGATCACGGCCGCGTCGTCGCTCTCGTACGGCTTCGCGGCGATCGCCGCCGCCTCGCTGCGGCGGCAGGACCCCGAGCGCGAGCGTCCCTTCCGCCTCCCGGCTCTCGTGGTTCTCGGCCCCTTCGGATTCGTCGTCGCGAACCTCGTCGTCTACTGGTCGGGCTGGCCCACCGTCTGGCGCGTCGAGGTCGCACTCGGCATCGGCTTCGCCGCCTTCCTCGCGTACCGGATCCTGGGCGACCGCGCGCGGATGCCGCCCCTCGACCTGCGCCCTGCCGCGTGGCTGCCGCCGTATCTCGCGGGCGTCGCGGTGATCTCGTACCTCGGGCGCTACGACGGCCGCAACTCGATCCCGTTCTGGTGGGACATCGGCGTCGTCGCCGTCTTCAGCCTCGCCATCTTCGCGCTCGCCGTATGGCTGCGGCTGCCCGCGGAGGACGCGCGGCGCTACATCGAGAACCTCGACCCGATGGAAGAGGAGCTCGAGCGCGCCGAGGACGAGGCGGTCTCGCGCGAGACGGCGCGGTAGCGTCCCCCCGAATTCCCGAGAGCGCCGGCTCCGCCGAGCTAGCGAGTCCAGCGTCGCAGGCCACGCCGCGCACTCGCCGGTCGCTGCGGCAACGGGCGGCCTTCGAGCAGCGCATTCGGGACGTCCACCGTCATCCAGCGTGCGAGCGCGTCGTCGCGGAGCGCGGCGGCCGCCTCCGACATGCCGGTCGCCCGCACGTCGGGGGCGTGCGCGTCGCTCGAGATCAGATGGGCGAGGCCGGAGTCGACGATCCTTCGCGCCGACGCTTGCACGCGGCCCCCGCCGCGCCCGTCGAGCGAGGAGGCAGTTACCTGGACGACGGCGCCGCGGTCGACGAAATCGCGCAAGAGGTCGTGATCGGCCTGGACTGCGGTGTTCCGCTCCGGGTGGGCGATGACGACGCGGAAGCCCCTGAGTTGGAGATCGAAGACGACGGCGGCGAGGCCGAGGGGCCAGCCCACATACGGGGTCTCGAGCAGCAGCAGCGAGGGGTTCCCGCCCAGCCCGAACCTCCGCAGGCTCTCGTCGTCGAGCCGGGCGGCGAAT
>JAFALP010000231.1 GCA_019234175.1 Actinomycetota bacterium
CGGGTCCGGGCCTCCCGGAGGCTGTCACCGATCTGGAACACGCCACTGAATTGTGGCCAACGCTGTGGAAAAGCGCTAGAGGCCGGTGGAAACGATGTGGAGAATCCCTACGTGGCGGTGGATGCCCGCGGGTCGTCGGCCCGGAGCTGCCACCAGACGGACACGAAATACGGGAGGCCGGACAGCGTGGCCGGGGCGACGACGAAGGCGACGATCGCCTCGGTGCCGTCCTTCCGGTGGATGCGGCGGACGCCCTCGCGCATCTCCTGGCTCTGGAGCCTCGCGCGGTCGAAGCCCCCCTCGGTGAAGTCGCCGATGTCGTGCCGGAGGAGCTCGTCGCGCGAGTAGCCGAGCAATTCGGCGGCGCGCCGGTTGATGGCCACCATGCGTCCGTCGTCGTCGTAGACGCTGATGGCGAAGAAGGCGTTCTCGGCCGCCTCGCCGAGCAGAGCCTCGTGCAGGAGATCGGGAGTCCGTGCCATCGGGGTCAACGATTGCGCGCGGAGTGTGGTCTGCGCAAGCCCGAAAGGGTGAGGCACGGAGCACGGTGACGGGAATCGACAGCGGCAGCGGCCGCTCGCATGCTGCGGGCGATGGCTGCGGCCGCCTTCGCATACGAGCTCCCTCCGGTGACGGTCGACGTCGACGCGCGCGACCGGGCCGGGGTGTTCCAGGGCCAGCTCGAGCTCGCGTGGACGGAGATGTACCGCGGCGAGCTCGACGAGGCCGAGGCCGCCCTCACGTACGCGCAGCAGATCGCCTGGTCGGCGCACTTCGACGCCGCCGATCGCGCCGAGGTGCTGTACCGGCAGGGATGCGTCGCGCTCAAGCGTGCCGACGTCGCCGCCGCCACCGAGCTCTTCACGCGTGCGCTCGAGACGAACGGTCGTTCACCCAGGCCGCGGCCGCTGCTCGCTGCGCAGGCACACGAGTGGCGGTCGCGGTGCCATCAGTTCGTCCGCGACTGGGACGCGGCCGCGCGCGACGCCGAACGCTCGCTCGAGCTCGCGCTCGACGCGCGGGACGATCTGTCGCAGGCGCATGCGCTCTTCCAGCTCTCGCTCGTCGCCGAGCGTCGCTCCGACTGGATTCACGCACGGGAAACGGCGCAGCAGGCGCTCGCGATCTACCGCCGGCACGGGGACGTGCTCGCGACGGCGCGCATGCTCAACAACCTCGGCGGGATCGAGTTCCTGCTCGGCGACATCGACGCCGCCATCGCGCGCCTGATGGAGGCGACCGAGACGGCCCAGCGCGCGGGCAGCGACGCCGATCTCGCGCAGGCCGCGAATTCGCTCGCCCAGGTCTACCTCCGAACCGGCCGGCCGGCGGAGGCTCGCGCCCGTGCGCTTCGCGCGGTCGACGTGCTCACCGGCCGCGTCGACTTCTTCGACGAGCTGGGCAATGCGGAGCTGATCGTCGCCGAGTCGCTCGCCGCCGAAGGGGAGTTCGGCGGCGCGGAGCAATGGCTCGACGCGGCGGAGCGCACGTTCTCCGCGCTCGGGTCGACGAGCCATCTCGCCAACGTGTGGATCGCGCGCGGGGACGTCGCGCGCGCTGCCGGCCGCACCGACGCCGCTGCGGACTCCTACCGCCGGGCGGCCGGCGCCCTTGCCGACGTGCACTTCTGAGATCGGAGGGAGGTGAAGGCCATGCGCCATGCAGTCCTCGTTCGCGTCCTGCTCCTCGCGGTCGCGATCGCCGTGCTCCTCGGAGGCGCCCACACGGTGATTCCGGCCGGCTTCAGCGGCGGTCGGTGGTGATAGGTTCGCGGTGGATGGCATACGACGAGACCCTCGCCGCGCGAATGCGCGACCTCCTCGCGAAGGAGCGCGGCGTGACGGAGAAGAAGATGTTCGGCGGCCTCGCCTTTCTCGTGCGCGGGAACATGGCGATCGCCGCCAGCGGGCATGGAGGCGCGCTCGTCCGCTGCCATCCGGAGGAGAGCGACGCGCTCGTCGCGTCGACGGCGGCGGAGACGATGGTGATGCGCGGCCGCGAGATGTCCGGCTGGCTCCGCGTCCCCGCCGAGCAGCTCCGCACCCGTCGTCAGCTCGCCAGGTGGGTGGCTGTCGCGACGGCCTACGTGCGCACGCTCCCCGCTAAGTGAGAACCTAGCGGTGTGAGGATCGCGGGGAAGGTC
>JAFALP010000216.1 GCA_019234175.1 Actinomycetota bacterium
TTCTCGTCTTCAGCCGCTCGCAGACGATCGAGCCGCAGGTCGTCAACCTCAATGCGCGCGTGCTCGACCTCGAGCATCTCCTGCGCCGGCTCATCGGCGAGAACATCGAGGTCGAGAGCAAGCTCGAGCACGGGCTGTGGCCGGTGAAAATCGACCCGGGACAGTTTGAGCAGGTGGTGACGAATCTCGTCTTGAACGCGCGCGACGCGATGCCACGCGGCGGCCAGCTGACGATCGAGACGCGCAACGTCTCGGTCACGGACAACTGGGACGACATCCCTCCCGGCGACTTCGTCTCGCTGTCGATCTCCGACACCGGCGAGGGCATGGACGAAGACACGCGCTCGCGCGCGCTCGAGCCTTTCTTCACGACGAAGGAGGCGGCCAAGGGAACGGGACTCGGGCTCGCGACCGTCTACGGGATCGTCGAGCAGGCGGGTGGCGTGCTCAACATCTACTCCGAGGTCGGACTCGGGACGACGGTGAAGATCTACCTGCGTCGCACCGTCGAGGAGCTCGTCGAGGCAGGGGAGCCAGAGGACACCGAGCTGCCGGCCAGCCCACCGATTGGAACGGGCCTCGTCCTGCTCGTCGAGGACGAGACAGCGGTGCGGAGTCTCGTGTCGCGCATGCTGCGCACGATCGGATACGACGCGATCGTCGCCGCGTCGGCCGCGGAAGCGGTCGGGCTGTTCGAGATCCACCGCGATGACGTGTCCGTGCTCCTGACCGACGTGGTCATGCCGCAGCTCGGCGGGCGCGACCTCGCCGAGCGGCTCCTCGAGCGTGCGCCGAACTTGCGCGTGCTCTTCATGTCCGGCTACACGGAGGACGCGCTGCTGCGACGGCATGACCTGAACGCCCGCTTTGCGTTCATCGAGAAACCGTTCAACACCGCACAGCTCGGCCGCGCGCTCCAGCACCTCGCGGGCGACTGAGAGCGAACAGGGGTGGAGGGACTCGAACCCCCGGCCTACGGTTTTGGAGACCGCCGCTCTACCAACTGAGCTACACCCCTAGGGCGGCCTGATAGTACCGTCGTCCCGTGCAGCGCAGGGCTCTCGGGGTCCTTTTCACCGTGCTGATGGCGGCGTTCCTCATCGTCGCCGTCGCCGCCACGGGGCACGGCACGCGCGGCTGGATCGTCGCCGTCGCGGCCGCCGCCATCGCCGTGTGGTTCGGATCGCTGGCGCTCTGG
This sequence comes from Actinomycetota bacterium, assembly GCA_019234175.1. GTDB lineage: Bacteria > Actinomycetota > Thermoleophilia > Gaiellales > Gaiellaceae > Palsa-739. Next base: position 1,199 of record JAFALP010000216.1, read on the forward strand.
GGCTTCCGACGCTAGGGGAAATCCCCGGCGTACGCCGTATTCTCTTCCCGTGAGCAGGCCCGACGAGATGCAGGCCCTCTGGCGCGAATACCGCTCCACGTGCAACGAGGCGATCCGCGACCGGCTCATCGTCACCTACGCGCCGCTCGTGAAGTACGTGGCCGGCCGCCTCGGGAGCGGCCTTCCCGCCCATGTCGACGACGAGGACCTCGTCTCCTACGGCCTCCTCGGCCTCATCGGGGCGATCGAGCGCTTCGACCCCGACCGGGAGATCAAGTTCGAGACGTACGCGATCGCCAGGATCCGCGGCGCCATCATCGACGAGCTGCGCGCCCTCGACTGGGTGCCGCGCTCCGTCCGCTCCCGCGCGCGCGACATCGAGCGCGCCATCGCAGAGCTGGAGGGCAAGCTCGGCCGGGCGCCCACCGACGAGGAGATCGCCGGGAAGCTCGGCATCACGGACGAGGAGCTGAACGAGAGCCTGTCCGAGATCTCGCGCTCGTCCATCGCGGCGCTCGACGAGCTCTGGACCGTGTCCGGCTCCGGCGGCGACCAGGTGGCGCTCATCGACACCATCGAGGACACGGAGGCGCCGGATCCGCAGGGCTCGCTCTCGCAGACCGAGCTGCGCGAGGCGATCGCCGACGCGATCGCCCGGCTGCCGGAACGGGAGAAGCTCGTGGTCACGCTCTACTACTACGAGGAGCTGACCCTCCGCGAGATCGGGGAGGTGCTCGGCGTCACCGAGTCGCGCGTCTCGCAGCTCCATACGAAGGCGATCCTCCGCCTCAAGGCGCGGCTCGCCGGCGCCTCGCGCGCAGCGCTCTAGTCGTCCGTGAACCCGTATTCCGCCGCGAGCTCGGCGGCGACGAGCGCCCGGCCGTTGCGGGCGGCGATTTCAGGATCGGCGGCGAGCGCCGCGATCGCGCGGCCGATGAACTGCGGAGACTCCGAGTCGGCGAGATCGAAGTACTCGGCGTTCGCGAGCACGTTCTCCGTCCGCACGAGACCGGGGTGGAGCGACACCGCGGTGACGCCGGTACCTGCGAGCTCCCGCGCCATGTCGGCGACCATCCGGTCGATCGCCGCGTGCGCGACGCCGTACGCGACCGGCGGCGTGAACTGTTTCGCCGCGAACGAGGAGAGGCAGACGATGAGACCCGAGCCCCGCGCGACCATCGCGCGCGCAGCGAGTGAGGACGCGACGTACGCGGCGCGCACGCCGCGGACGTGCATCGAGTCCCACAGGCCGAGCGGCTGCTCCCAGAACGGGCCCCACGAGAGCGGCCCGACCCCGACGAAGCGCTCGTAGCCGCCCCAGACGGCGTTGACGAGGACGTCGAGTCGTCCTTCCGCTGCGAGCACCTCGTCCACGAGCAGTTCGACCGCGTCGTCGTCGGTGTGGTCGCAGCGCCGCGGGACGCCGCGCCCGCCCGCAGCCGTGACTTCGGCAGCCGTCGAACGCACGGAACCCGCGAGCGGCACCGGGCCGCGACCGTCCTCCTCGGTCCGGCCGGTCACCCACACGGTCATGCCGGCTTCGCCCAGGCCGATGGCGCAACCGCGGCCGATCCCGCGGCTCCCTCCACACACGAGCGCAACGCTCATGGAGCAAGGAATACAGAAGGTGCTCCCGGAAACGCAACGGCGTTACGATCCGGAAAAGACCCCCGCGAAGACAGGAGCTCCATGCCTGCTATCGAGCCCGGAAGGATCCGCAACATCGCCGTCGTCGGCCACCGCGGAGTCGGCAAGACCTCGCTCGTCGAGGCCATGCTGTTCCAGGCGGGGAAGACGAACCGGCTGGGCTCGATCGAGCAGGGGACGACCGTCAGCGACTGGGACGACGACGAGCACCGGCGCCAGATGTCGCTGTCGGGGACGCTCGAGCATCTCGAGTGGCACGACCGCAAGATCAACCTGCTCGACACGCC
>JAFALP010000219.1 GCA_019234175.1 Actinomycetota bacterium
GCGCGCGCCGCCCCGAGTGGGGCGTAGCCGTCGCGCGCTCGAACGAAGGAGTTTTTTCTTGCCCTGGTTCCGACGACGGAAGAACGAATCCGACGCAGCGGCCGCTGAGCCGGCCGCATACGAGGCTCGCCCCGAGCCCGAAGTAAGTCCCTCGGCCGCGGAGACGCCGGCCGATCCAACCGATCCCACCAAGCCCAAGCGACGCCGCGGCAGCCGTGGCGGGCGCGGTCGCAAGAAGACCGCCGGCGCCGGTGCCCCGGATGGAGCAGCCGCCCCGGTGACCAAGGCGCGTAGCGCGGAGCGGAAGCCGCAGCAGCAGCTGTCGCAGCGGCAGGAACGGCGCCGCCAGGAAGGCGGCCGCCGTCGCCAGGCACCGCGCCGGGCCCCGCTCCCGGCCGCGAAGCGCGAGCTGCTCGTGTCCGTCGACGTCGGCGAGCAGCGTGTCGCCGTCCTCGAGGACGGCCGCGTCGCCGAGGTGTATCTCGAGCGGCCGGACCACCGGTCGATCGCCGGGAACATCTATCTCGGCACCGTCGACAACGTGCTGCCCGGCATGGAGGCGGCGTTCGTCGAGATCGGCCTCGAGAAGAACGGCTTCCTGTACGTCGACGAGATCGTCGGCCCGGAGCTCGAGCGCGGCCACGGCCGGCGCATTCAAGACCTGATCAACCGCGGCCAGACGATCCTCGTCCAGGCGGTGAAAGACCCGATGAAGACGAAGGGCGCCCGGCTGACGACGCAGATCTCGCTGCCCGGCCGCTTCGTCGTGTTCGTCCCGCAGGGCGAAGGCCTCGGCGTGTCGCGTCGCCTCGAGGACGACGAGCGCGCGCGCCTGAAGGACATCCTCAAGAAGTTGAACGTGAAGGAAGGCGGCGTCATCGTCCGCACCGCCGCCGAGGGCGCGTCCGAGGAGGACATCGAGCGCGACCTCGTCTTCCTGCAGCGCCTGTGGAAGTCGATCCAGGCGAAGGCGAAGACCGCGAGCGCGCCCGAGCTCGTCTACCAGGAGGCGGAGCTCCCCCTGCGCGTCACGCGCGACCTCTTCACCGGCGACTTCGAGAAGGCGTACGTCGACAACGACCAGGCCTTCAAGCGCATCACCGGGTACCTGAAGAAGACGTCGCCGCACATGGTCGAGCGCGTCATCCGGTACAAGGAGAAGACGCCGCTCATGGAGGAGTTCGGCGTCGAGGCCGAGATCAAGTCGACGCTGCACCGGCGCGTCGACCTTCCCTCCGGCGGCTACCTCGTCTTCGACTACGCGGAGGCGTTCACCGTCATCGACGTGAACACCGGCCGCTTCGTCGGTTCGCGCGGCAAGAGCGCCGGCGGGCGGCTCGAGGACACGATCACGAAGAACAACCTCGAGGCGGTGAAGGAGGTCGTGCACCAGCTGCGGCTGCGCGACATCGGCGGGATCATCGTCATCGACTTCATCGACATGGCGAACCCGAAGAACCGGAAGACGGTCGAGGACGCCCTGCGCGAGGAGCTCGAGCGCGACCGGACGAAGACGTACGTCGTCGAGATCTCGCCGCTCGGCCTCGTGGAGATGACGCGGCAGAACGTGACCGAAGGACCGCGCGAGGTCATGACGCGCAAGTGCCCGACCTGCGGCGGCGACGGCATCGTCTACTCCGAGGCCTCGGCCGCCATCGACGTCGAGCGGCGGCTGCGCGCGCTGGCCGCGGGCTCGCGCTCGCAGGCCTACCGCGTCGAGCTCGCCGATCCGATCGCGGCGGCGCTCATCGGCCCGGGCGCGAAGCGCCTCATCGAGCTGGAGTCGCTCACCAAGCGCCGCTTCTTCCTCGAGGGGAAGCCCGGCATGCACCTCGACCACTTCGTCGTCCTCTCCGAGGGCAAGCTCGCGGACCTGACGCCGCCGGCACCGGTGGCGGAGGCCGCGGAGCTGCAGATCGAGCTCGTCGAGGTCGACCGGCACGACGCCACCGCAGCCGTCGGCAAGGTCGACGGCATCGAGGTCGTCGTCGGCGACGCGGCCCAGCTCGTCGGCAAGCGCGTGCGCGTTCGCATCGAGCGCGTGCTCGACGGCATCGCCTACGCGTCGCTCACGCGGCGCACGAAGGTGTCGGAGCCGCTGACCGCGGAAGCGGAGGCGGAGAAGCCGACGCGCAAGCCGCCGGCGCGCAAGGACGCCGAGGCCGCGGGCGAGGTGGACGAGCCGGAGGCGGAGGCCGCCGACGAGGAAGAGGCCGCCGACGAGGAAGAGCCCGCCGACGAGGAGGAGTCCGAGGCGGACGAGACGCCCGCCACGGCCGCGGCAACGCCCGCGAAGAAGAAGACGCGCCGCGGCTCGCGCGGCGGCCGCAACAGGAAGAAGCCCGCCGCTGCCGCCGGCGCGAACGGCGCTCCCGCCACCACCATCCATCTCCCGCCCGCCGACCTGGGCGAGGAGGCGCCGGCCGAGCCCGAGTCGGCGCCGTCGGAGAACGGCGACGCACCGGCGAAGAAGAAGACCCGGCGCGGCTCCCGCGGCGGGCGCAACCGGAAGAAGAAGCCGGCCGGCGCGGCCGCCTCGACCAACGGGTCAGAGCCCGCGTCGGAGCCCGTCCACGAGCCCGAGCCGCTCGCCGACACGAGCGCGGCGGAGCAGGAGGAGTGGGGGTACGTCCCCATGTCCGAGTGGGGCGACGAGCTCGAGAGCTAGAGGCTGATTTCGGCTACACTGCTGGCCTCGCGGGCCTCCGGCCCGCGTTTCAGCGCCTTATGAGCTACGCGATCATCACCGTCGGCGGCAAGCAGTACCGCGTCCAGGAGGGCGAGCGCCTCCTCGTGGACCGCCTGAAGACGGACGAGGGCAAGACGTTCAGCCCGCGCGTCCTCCTCGTCGGCGGCGACGGCAAGACCGACCTGTCCCCGACGCTCACCGTGACGGCGCGCGTCGTCGGCCACGAGCTCGGCGACAAGGTGCGGATCGGCAAGTACAAGCGGCGCACCGGCTACCGCCTGCACAACGGGCACCGCAGCCGGCTGACGCGCATCGAGATCGAGGCCATCGGCGCGAAGAAGGCGGCGGCCGCGAAGAAGGCGGAGGCGGCTCCGAAGGCTGCCGCTCCCGCGCCGAAGGAGGACGCGCCGGCACCGGCGCCCGCCGAGGCCCACGCGCGCACCGCGCATCCGCCCAAGGGCTACGAGGACATGTCGATCGCGGAGATCAAGGAGCACGTCTCCACCTGGCGCCGCCCGAACGTCGAGGCCGCGCTCGAGTACGAGAAGGAGAACGCGAACCGCAAGGGCGCGATCGCCGCGCTCGAATCCGCGCTCGCCGAGAAGGAGAGCCACTGATGGCACACAAGAAAGGTCTGGGCTCGTCGCGCAACGGCCGCGACTCGAACCCGCAGATGCTCGGCGTGAAGCTCTTCGCCGGTCAGGACGTGACGTCGGGGATGATCATCGTGCGCCAGCGGGGCACGCGTTTCCGCCCCGGCCCCGGCACGGGCATCGGCAAGGACGACACGATCTTCGCGACGCGCGACGGCAAGATCGCGTTCCGCACGTCGGGCGACCGGCGCTTCATCTCCGTCGTCGACTAGGACCCCCGTGTTCCACGATCGCGCCCGGCTGTGGGTGCAGGGTGGTCGCGGCGGCGACGGGTCGATCCATTTCCGGCGGGAGAAGTACGTGCCGAAGGGCGGCCCCGACGGGGGTGACGGCGGCGACGGCGGCGACGTCGTGCTCGTGGCCGATCCGCGCCGGCGCGACCTCTCCGGCTTCCGTCCCAACCAGAAGCTGCGGGCGGAGCGCGGCGGGCGCGGCGGCGGCAGGCTCTCGCACGGCGCGCGCGGCGAGGACGCGGAGCTGCACGTTCCCGTCGGCACGCAGGTGAGCGACGACGAGGGGCGGCTGATCGCCGACCTCGCCCATCCCGGCGCGCGCATCGTCGTCGCGCGCGGCGGCACGGGCGGGCGCGGGAACAAGCACTTCGCCGGGTCGACGCGGCAGACGCCGCGCTTCGCCGAGATCGGGCTCCCCGGCGAGGAGGGCGACATCGAGCTGCAGCTGAAGCTGCTCGCGGACGCGGCGCTCGTCGGCCTGCCGAACGCGGGGAAGTCGTCCTTGCTCGCGCGCATCTCCAACGCGCGCCCGAAGGTGGCCGACTATCCGTTCACGACGCTCGCGCCCGTGCTCGGGACGGTCGAGTCGGGGGACGGACGCCAGCTCGTCGTCGCCGATGTCCCCGGCTTGATCGAGGGCGCGAGCGAGGGCGTCGGGCTCGGCCACGAGTTTCTCGCGCACCTCGAGCGTGCGCGGCTGCTCCTGCACGTCATCGATGCATCCGAGGGCGACGCCGACGAGCGCTGGCGCACGATCGACGCCGAGCTCGGCGCGTACGGCGCCGGCCTCGACACGCGCCCGCAGATCGTCGTGCTGAACAAGATCGACCTGCTCTCGGCGTCACCGTCGTTCGACGTCGGCGACGCGCGCATCATCCGGGTGCTGCCCGTGTCCGCCGCGACGGGCGCCGGCATCGACGACCTGAAGCGCATGCTATTCCAGCTCGTCCCGGCCGAGGAGGTCGTGCCCTCGCCGGCGGAGACGGAGCTCGTCGACTACCTCGTGTACCGCCCGCAGCCGGCGCGGCGCGCGTACCGCGTGTACCGGACCGAGCACGGCTTTCGCGTCACCGGCCGGCCGCCGGCGGCGGCGGAGCTGGAGGCGATCCTCAAGGCCGCCGGCGTGCGCGAGGGCGACGAGGTCGAGGTGGGGGAGGAGACGCTCGAATGGCAGTAGGGCTCTTCGGCGGCGCGTTCGACCCGCCGCATACCGGCCACGTCGCGTTGGCGGTCGGCGCGAAGGACCACTTCGGGCTTCCGCGCCTGACGGTGCTCGTCGACGAGAGCCCGGGTCACAAGGACGTGGAGCTCCCGGCGGCGGCGCGGCTCGAGCTCGCACGGGCGGCGTTCCCCGACGACGACGTGCGAGTCGACCCGTACGCGCGCACGATCGACCTCCTGCGCGGCGAGCGCTTCGACGATCCGATCTTCCTCATCGGCGCCGACCAGTTCATCGACTTCCTCACGTGGAAAGAGCCGGAGGGCGTGCTCGAGCTGGCGCGCCTCGGCGTCGCCACCCGTCCCGGCTTCGACCAGGGCCTGCTCGACTCCGTCCTCCGCGGGCTCTCGCAACGGGACCGGGTGGACTTCTTCCACATCCCGCCGAACCCGGCCGCGTCGAGGGACATCCGCGCGCGGGTCGAGCTGGGCGAGCCGCTGGACGGGCTCGTTCCGGATGCGGTCGAGCGGCTGATCGTGGAGCACGGGCTGTATCGCGGCGGTTGACGTCCGCAAGCCGTGGATAGACTGGTTTGCAGTTGAGCCCGATCGATACCGCACGCCGCATCGCCGCTCTCGCGCAGGAGAAGCTGGCGGAGGACGTCGTCATCCTCGACATGCGGCCCGTCTGCACCTTCACGGACTACTTCGTCGTCGC
>JAFALP010000235.1 GCA_019234175.1 Actinomycetota bacterium
CAGATGGCCAGGTTGGACGCCCAGAGCCCGAATGCGACGCGCGGCCGCAGCAGCGTCGACAGCACCGCGCGCACACGGCTGCTGCGCGCGATGGGGGCGAGGATCGGCGCGGGGAGGAGGAACACGAGCAGCGGCCCGCGCACCGCAGTCGTCATCAGCGCCGGTGCGAGGTCGCCGATGAGCACGTGCTGGAGCATGTGCACCGCCAGGTACTTCGTGTCCGCGAGCCGGTCGATCGGGCCGATGAGCGCGACGAGCGTGACCGCGATGCCCAGTCCGAACAGCGCGACGCGGTCCCAGCCGGCATGGTCGGCGCGGCCGCGCCGGCGGAGGCGGACGACGCCCTGCAGGAAGAGCGCCACCCCGACGGCGGCGAGCAGCACCGGCAGGTACTGCAGCATCTAGAGCCCCAGCAGCTTTGCGATGACCATCCGCTGCACCTCGTTCGTGCCTTCCCCGATCTCGAGGATCTTCTGGTCACGGTACAGGCGGGAGATCGCAAACTCGTCCATGAACCCGTAGCCGCCGTGGATCTGGAGGGCGGCGTTGACGACGCGGTTGGAGAGCAGCCCGGTATAGAGCTTTGCCTGGGCGGCGGCGAGGGCGAACGGCCGGCCCTGGTCCTTCAGCCAGGCGGCCCGGAGGACGAGCTGCCGGCCCGCGTCGATCTCGGTCGCCATGTCGGCGAGCGCGAACTGCACCGCCTGGAAGTCGGCGATGGGGCGACCGAACTGGTGCCGCTCCTGCGCGTACGCGAGCGCGAGGTCGTACGCGCCCTGCGCGAGGCCGACGCCCATCGCCGCCACGCCGATCCGGCCGGCGTCGAGGATCTCGAGGAACTGCTGGAAGCCCTTGCCCCGGGGGCCGAGGAGGTTGCCCTCCGGCACGGCGCAGTCGCGGAACGAGAGCTCGCGCGTGTCGGACGCGCGCCAGCCGAGCTTGTGCATCGGCGCCGAGATGTCGTACCCGGGCGTGCCGTTCGGGACGATGATGTTCGAGATCTCGTCGTCGCCCGTCCGCGCCGTGATCGTCACGCACGCGGTGATCTCCGTCCCGGCGTTGGTGATGAACATCTTCGCGCCGTTCACGATCCACGAGCCGTCTCGGAGCTGGGCGCGCGTGCTCGTCGCGCCCGCGTCGGAGCCGGCGTTCGGCTCCGTCAGCCCGAAGGCGGCGAGCGCCTTCCCCGACGCGAGCTGCGGCAGCCATTCCTGCTTCTGCTCCTCGGTGCCGAACAGGTAGATCGGCATCGTGCCGAGCGACGTGTGCGCGGCCATCGTGATGGCGACCGACGAGTCGATGCGCGTCAGCTCCTCGACGGCGAGCGCGTACGTGACCGTGTCGGCCCCGGCGCCGCCGTACTCCTCCGGGATCGGGATCCCCATCAATCCGAGCTCGGACATCTCCTCGACGAGCTCGTACGGGAAGCGGGACTCGCGGTCGAGCTCCGCCGCCACCGGCGCGACGCGGGTCTGCGCGAACTCGCGCACCGTGTCGCGGACGAGCTGCTGCTCGTCGCTGAGCTCGAAGTTCACGCGAGGCTCGACGCGAGCTCGGCGATCAGCCGCACGCCGTATCCGGTGCCGCCCGGCACGCGGTAGTAGTCGCCCCGGCCGCGATCGAGAAAGCCGGGACCGGCCATGTCGACGTGCGCCCACGGCCCCTCGCCCGCGAACTCCCTCAGGAACTCGGCGGCGAGCACGGCGCCTGCCTGGCGCAGCGTCGAGGCGTTCTTCATGTCGGCGTAGGTCGAGTCGACGTAGCGGCGATAGCGCGGGTGGAGCGGGAACGGCCAGGTGAGGTCGCCGCTCCGTTCGCCCGCGGCGAAGATCCGCTCGCTCCACGCGGCGTCGTTCGCGAAGAACCCCGCGAACAGGTCGCCGAGCGCGACCTCCATCGCGCCGGTCAGCGTCGCGAGGTCGAGGATGTGCGTCGCGCCTTCGCGCCGCGCGTACCAGAGCGCGTCCGCGAGCACGAGCCGGCCCTCGGCGTCGGTGTTCACGATCTCGATCGTCTTCCCGTTCGCCGCCGTGAGGATGTCGCCGGGACGGAACGCGTGGCCGCTCGGGAGGTTCTCCGCGGCGGCGATGACGGCGAGTGCGCGGACCGGCAGCCCGAGCGCGGCGATCGCGCCGATGCCCTGCAGCGTTCCCGCACCGCCCGCCATGTCGCCCTTCATCGCGTCCATCCCGCCCGCCGGCTTGATGGAGATGCCGCCGGCGTCGAAGGTGATCGCCTTGCCGACGAGCCCGAGCACGAGGTTCGGATCGGTCGGGCCCGGCGGCTCGTAGCGCAGGACGATGAGCCGCGGCTCGTTGTGCGACCCGCGGCCGACGGCGAGGAGCGCGCCCATGCCGAGCGCCTCCATCTCCGCCGGGTCGAGCACGGTCGCGGTCAGGTGCTCGTGCTCGTCCGCGAGCGCCTCGGCCGCCTCGGCGAGCGTCTCCGGATAGAGCTCGTTCGGCGGCGTGTTCGCGAGGTCGCGCGCACGGTTCGTCCGTTCCGCGAGGAGCGCCGCCCGTTCCGCCGCCGCGCGGACGGCAGCGTCGGAGAAGGCGATGCGCTCGATCTCCTTCGGGCCGCCGTTCTCGCGCGTCTTCCACTTTCCGGGGGCGTAGCCGCCGATGATCGTCCCCTCCGTGAGCGCCGCCGCCTGGTCGGCCGCTTCGAGCGGGAGGGTGCCGTCGAGGCGCCACTCGAGCGTGCCGCCGACGCGGCCGAGCTCTGCGGCCGCCGCGGCTCCTGCGGACCTGAGGGTCTCCGCGTTCACCTCGTCGCGCTTGCCGACGCCGACCCCGAGGAGCCGTCCGCCGTCGCGATGGAGGAGGACCGCCTCGCCGACCTCGCCCGGCAGCTCGCCGGAGGCGGCCAGCTCCGCGAGCGGAGGCTCGAGCCCTTCCTGTGGAGGTTGCGTGACCAGGACGGCGACGGCGTCCGCGTGGCCGCCCTCGACGATCTCGACCGACACCTAGAAGAGCTTTTGGAGCTTCATCGCCGCGCCCATGTCGCCCTTCAGCTTGATCTTCCCGGTCATGTAGGCGCTGGTCGGGTTCTGCTCGCCGGCGACGATCTTCTCGAACGTCTCCTGCGAGGTGGCGATGGTCACGTCGGCATCGCCGCCGCCTTCGGACACGGTGATCGTGCCGTCGTCGACGTCGACCTTCCACGTTCCCGCGCCCTCGATCTCGAAGAGATACGAGTTCGTCATGCCCGCGGTCTTCGACGCATCCGCGCGGGCGGGGAGGTTCGCAAAGAAGTCCTGCACGCTCTCGGCCATGCGCGCCACCCTATCTACTCCTCCAGCTCCACGAGGAGGGTGCCGCCCGCGATCCGGTCGCCCTCGGCGACGTGCACGGCACGGACGACCGCGTCGTACGGGGAGAGGAGCGGCGTCTCCATCTTCATCGCCTCGAGGACGACGAGGGGCTGGCGCGCGCCGACCGCGTCACCCGCGGAGACGAGGACTTTGACGACGGTGCCGGGCATCGGCGCGGTCAGTGTGGAAGATTGCTCGTGACCGGCATCGGGAGCCGCCTCGCGGCTCGGCGGCGGGGTGGGCGGGGGAGCGGGGAGGTTCAGCCGCCACGGCGCCGCCCACGCGCGCGGGACGGCCGGGGCGCGCGAGAGCG
>JAFALP010000239.1 GCA_019234175.1 Actinomycetota bacterium
ATGCTGTCGCTCGGCTCGGCGATCAGCGGCGGCTCGGGCAGCGGGACCTATCTGAGTATCAACGCGGCCAACGGCTACGCGGGCGATCTCGTGAACCTCGAGGTCAACAACTCTTCGGTCTTCAGGATCGGAAGCAATGGCGTCATCGCGACCGCCTCTGTTAATTCGGGCTCGATGACGACCGGCGCCAAGACGCACGTGGCAACCTTCACGGTCGGCTCCGTCGGCGCGACAACGGACTTTGCTGAACAGCCCTTCTTCGTCGCCCCGGCCGCCGTGACTGTTCAGAAGGTCACGTTCACCACGACGGCAGACGTCACCGCCAGTGACACCGACAATCAGACGCTCACGGTTGCGCGGCGTGCTACGGGTACACCCGCCACGGCCGACACGGTTGAGGCGTACACAACAAACACTACGAGCGGGGGAATGACGGCCTGGGTCGCAAAGTCGTTCACCTCGCTGTCGAACACGAGCCTGTCAACCGGCGATGTGCTCACGTTCAAGACCGCTCACGCGGGGAACGGCGTTGCGCTGAATGGCCTGCTCGTTACGATTGAGTACACGACGACCACGTAGCGCGTAGCCCCCGGCTCCTTATTCGAGCCGACGGAAGGACCAATGACAGCGACAAACCGACGGCGATCCGAGTCACCTCGTCGCCGACTGCAGCTACTCGGGGCCGCGGCCGTCGTTGCCGCAGTCGTCCTCGGTCTGTACCTCGGGATTCGCGGCAGATCAGGGGCGGGACACACCGTGACGACGAGTTCGCGCGCCGGCGCCAACGGCGCGGCTCGGTTCCACGTCACCTACCCGAACGACTGGAAGTCCGTCGCCGTCACGCAGGTGGCGCCGCAGAGCGGCGGTCTGGCTGCGCTGGAGCAGCGTGCGGGCCTCGGCTTGATCATCTTCAGGCGTACCGGCTCGGCGTCGCACCTCGACGGGGCGTTCGTGCGGAACCTCGATCGCGAGCTCAGGCGAACCACCGCGGACTACAAGCCAGTCGGGATCAAGATCATCAAAGTCTCCGGTGAGAAGGCGTTGCTCTTCACGTACCTGCGGACGAAGAAGAACGAGCTCCACAACATCGTCGTCGTTCCCGCCGGTGACCACAGCTTCACGATCGCTACGGCGTCGAGTGCTGCGAGCCCAAAGATCGCGAAGGAAGTCGGCGAGATCATTCACTCGTTCAAGCTCTTGTGAGCCCGGCGCGGCGGCGGGTCGCGTGGCTCGGTCTCGGCGTTGCACTTGCGAGTGTGGTCGCCGGCGCAGCGATCCTTGCAGCTCACCGGGAACCGGGCGAGGCCACCATGAGCTCAGCTGGGTTCACCTTGAGATATCCGTCCACATGGACGCGATTGACTTCCGTCCAGCTGGCCCAGCTCCGTCAGGCTCCGGTCGCCGCGTTGCTACGACGTGACGGAACCGGGCTCGTCACGGTCAGGCGCATCGGGCCAATTCACGAGCTGTCCGCAGCCCTGGTGCGGTCGCTTGACCGTCAGTTCGCGCGGCGCCTCCCGGATTACCATCGTCTCGCAGCGAAGTTCATCACCATCCGCGCCGGCCGCGCATTCTTCTTCTCGTACCTTCGTGCGGGTCAGGGCTCACTGCACACGATCGTCGTCGTCCCTGCCGGGGCCCGCAGTTACACGATCGATGCGACCGAGAATCCGGACAAGCACCAGACGGCTGTCGACGTCGGTCGCATCATCGGTTCATTCGCCGTCCAACGGTGATGGCGGTCGTCCAGCGCGTGTCGCGCGCCCGCGTCACCCCAGGCGGCGAGATCGGCGCGGGTCTCTGCATCCTCCTCGGCGTCGCCGCCCGGGATACGGAAGCCGACGCCGACCGCCTCGCCGCCAAGACCGCCCGCCTCCGCATCTTCGAGGGCGACGACGGCAAGTTCGACCGCTCGCTCCTCGACACCGGCGGCGCCGCGCTCGTGGTGTCCCAGTTCACCCTGATCGCCGACACCCGCAAGGGAAACCGGCCGAGCTTCGCCGATGCTGCCCGTCCCGAGCATGCCGAGGCGCTCTACGAGCGGTACTGCGCCGCGCTCCGGGAGCTCGGCGCCCCGGTTGCAATGGGCGTCTTCGGCGCCCGGATGCAGGTCGAGCTCGTGAACGACGGGCCCGCGACGATCGTCTTGGAATAGCCGTTTGCTACTCTTGTCACACCACATTTCGGTAGGTCTGAAATGGGCGCGCGGCGCCCATTTTTTGTGAATGGCAACCGTTCAGCACGACAAGGAGAGACAGCTGTACCGCGAGATTTCCCAGCGAGTTTCGTCGGCGATTCCGGGCGTCGAAGTTCTGGCCCTGGAGCTGACCGGCAAGGAGCGTTTCCGCGTCTACGTCGACCATCCGGCCGGCGTCGACCACGCGCTCTGCGAGCGGGTGACCGGCGTGCTTCGGCCCTACCTCGACGACTACTCGGTGGAAGTCTCGTCGCCCGGCTTCGACCGGCCTCTGCGGACACGCGCGCATTTCGAGCGCGCGCTCGGCCGCACGGTTCGGATCAAGACGGACGATGCCCGCTATCGCGGAGAAGTGATCTCGGCGGGTGAACGTGCTCTTCGGCTCGCGCCAGAGAAGGGCGAGCCGGCCGACATACCGTACGACGCGATCGTGCGGGCCAATCTGATCGACGAAGGGACGTCATGACGCAGGAAATCGTTGAGGCAGTCCGCGAGATCGAGCGTGAGAAGGGGATCGAGAGCGGCACGCTGGTCGCCGCGCTCGAGGACGCGCTCCTCGCCGCCTACAAGAAGACACCCGGCGCCTCGCGCCACGCCGCCGTCGAGCTCGACGACAACGGCGACTTCCGCGTGTTCTCGATCGAGCTGCCGACGGACCTCGAAGAGCACCTGCTCGACGAGGCCCGCGAGCGCGCGCTCGACGAGCTCGAGCGAATCGAGGAAGAGACCGGCGAGAAGAACCACACCCTCCTCAGCGACGACGATCTCGAGCTCGACTGGTCCCAGGTTCCCGAGAACCTGATCAAGCGCGAGGACGTGACGCCCGACAACTTCGGCCGCATCGCCGCGCAGACGGCGAAGCAGGTCATCCTGCAGCGCATCCGCGAAGCCGAGCGCGAGATGATGTACGAGGAGTACATCGACCGCGTCGGCGAGGTCGTCACCGGCATCGTGCAGCAGGCCGGCGACCGGAACAACGTGCTCGTCGATCTCGGCAAGGTCGAATCGCTCCTCCCGCGTTCCGAGCAGGTCGACGGCGAGCGCTACGAGCAGGGCTCGCGCATCAAGGCCGTCATCACCGAGGTGCGCACGGGAACGAAAGGCCCGCAGGTGATCCTGTCGCGCCGCGACCCCGAGCTGATCAAAACGCTCTTCGAGCTCGAGGTCCCGGAGATCGCAGACGGCCTCGTCGAGATCCGCGGCGTCGCACGCGAGCCGGGCTACCGCTCGAAGATCGCGGTCGAGTCGCACGCGCAGGGCGTCGACCCGGTCGGCGCGTGTGTCGGCCCACGCGGTTCGCGCGTCCGCATGGTCGTGTCGGAGCTCCGCGGCGAGAAGATCGACATCATCCCGTGGAACCCCGAGCCGGCGCGCTTCGTCGCGAAGGCGCTCTCGCCGGCACGCGTGCGAGAGGTCTACCTCG
>JAFALP010000283.1 GCA_019234175.1 Actinomycetota bacterium
GAGCCCGGTCTCGACCGCGACGAGCAGCGTCGGGCCCTTGTCGAACGAGAAGCTGCCCGAGAGATACACGAACTGCGAGATCTGGAAGAGCACCTGATCCGCGGACGCGCCGATCTCCTCGTCCGTATACGGAATCGCCACCGTCCCCGTGAACCCACTCGTCGACAGCGGAACCTGATAGCCGCCAGAGCCGAAGCTCGCGACGAAGTTGACGATCGGCGTCGCGCCGACGAGGCCGCCTGCGTACGCCGAGCCCGCCTCGCCCTCGTTCACGCGGATCTGGATGCCCGTCGCCGACGCGGTCACGTCCGGGATGCCGTAGATGCCGGCCGCGGTCGCGCTCGCCGTCAACGCGTAGAAGCGAAGGTTGGCGTTGTCGAGGAGGACCGCCAGCGGCGCCTCACCCAGGATCGACGCCTCCTGCATGAGGACGAGCCCGAGGTTGACGTTGCTCATCAGCATCCCGATCCCGTTCGCGTTCTGGAGATCGGAGACCGTGAGCGTGCCGTTCGGGCCCGTCGGCGTCAGGCCGGTGGAGTAGCCGACGAACACGGAGGCGCTGCCGATGCCGATGTTGATCGTGTCCACCGGCAGGTTCCAGAGCATCGACCCGTCGGACTTGACGGCGAGCGTATGGCCGCCGGGATCCGTGTCGGAGCGCGTGACGCCGACGAACTCTCCGGTTGCGAGCGCGCCGCCGATGCCGGTGGCGACGTCGACCCACTGCTCCTGGCCTTCACTGAAGTTGAAGCTGCCGGAGATGTAGACGAAGCCGCCGATCTGCAACAGGACGTTGTCGGCCGAGACCTCGACGATCGAGTCGGCGTAGTCGAGCGTCACGGGCGGATGCGCGCCGGAGGTGTCGGTTGGGATCTGGAGGCCGCCCGTGGACGGGAAGCTGTCCTGATAGTTGACGACCGGCGATTCGCCGAAGAGGTCGCTGACCCAGACGCCGGCGGCATTGCCCTCGTTGACCTGAACCTCGAGGTTCGTCGACGAGAGCGTGATGTCGGGGATCCCGACGAGGGCGACGTTGCCGGCGGTTGCCTTCAGTGAGAGGAAGTTGAACTCGGCCGCGGACACGGCGGCGGCGGCGACGGAGGACGCGATGAGAACGTTCGAGAGCGGCGGCGCCCGGAGCAGCGCGAGGCCGATGGCGACGTCGGACATGAACAGGCCGACCGAGCCCTGCGACAGGAGACCGGACTTGGAGATGTTGCCGGCGCCGTCGAGCGGAACGCTGCCGTTCGCGTAGCCGACGAAGATGTTGCCGCTGGCGATGCCGACGGTGATCGACCCCACCGGGACGTTCCACAACTCGGAGCCGTCGGGCGTGATCGCGAGGCTGCCGTCCGTCGGCGCAGAGGTCGCGGTGCTGATCCCGGTGAAGAGCCCGTTCGCCGCCGCCTCATCGTGCGTGAGCCCGGTCTCGACCGCGACGAGCAGCGTCGGGCCCTTGTCGAACGAGAAGCTGCCCGAGAGATACACGAACTGCGAGATCTGGAACAGCACCTGATCCGCGGACGCGCCGATCTCCTCGTCCGTATACGGAATCGCGACCGTCCCCGTGAACCCACTCGTCGACAGCGGAACCTGATAGCCGCCAGAGCCGAAGCTCGCGACGAAGTCGACGATCGGCGTCGCGCCGACGAGGCCGCCTGCGTACGCCGAGCCCGCCTCGCCCTCGTTGATTCGGACCTGGATGCCGGTCGCCGTCGCCGTGACGCCGGGGATGCCAAAGATCCCGGCGGTGGCCGCGCTCGCCGTCAGCGCGTAGAAGCGAAGGTTGGCGTTGTCCAGGAGCACTGCGAGCGGCGCCTCGTCGAGGATGCCCGCTTCCTTCATGAGCACGAGGCCGATGTTGACGCCGCTCATCAGCATGCCGATGCCGTTCGCGTTCTGGAGGTCGGCGACGGTGAGCGTGCCGTTCGGGCCCGTCGGCGTCAGGCCGGTCGAGTAGCCGACGAACACGGATGCGTTGCCGATGCCGATGTTGATCGTGTCCACCGGCAGGTTCCAGATCATCGAACCGTCGGCGTTGTGCCCGAGCGTGTGCCCGCCCGGGTCGGTGTCGTACTCGCTGACGCCGACGAACTCCGTCGCCGCGACGGCGCCGGCGATGCCGGACGCGACGTCGACCCACTGCTCGTTGCCCCGCGTGAACGCGAAGCTGCCGGACACGTAGACGAAGCCGCCGAGCCGGAGCAGCACGTTGTCGGCCGAGGCGCCGACGACGCCGCCGCTGAAGTTCAGCCCGATGGTGTCGCCGGACGTGTCGTCCGGAACGAGGAGGCCGCCGGCGCCGAAGGTGGAGACGAAGTCGGCGGTCGGCGTGCCGGGCCACAGCGAGCCGGCGGACCCGTCGTTGTAGTCGACCTCGAAGTTCGTCGCGGAGAGCGTGATGTCCGGGATGCCGACGAGCCCGACCGAGTCGCCGGTCGTCCGCAGCGCCGTGAACTTCATGCCGGACGCGTACAGCGCGGGCGACTGCGCGAGGACGGCGAGCGGAAAGTCCGACCGCATGAGCGCGAGCCCGAGGTCGCCGCCGGAGAGATAGAGGCCGACGGCGTTCGCCGCGGTGAGCGCGTTGGAGTCGAGCGTGTGCGTGGCCGGATCGAGCGCGAGCCCGTTCGCGTAGCCGGCGAAGACGTTGACGTTGCCGAGCCCGAGCTCGAGCGTGTCGACCGGGACGTTCCAGATCTCGGAGCCGTCGGCCGTCACGGCGAGCTCTCCCCCACCCGGGTTCGTCGCGCTCATCGGAAGCGAGCCGAACACGAGCGCTTCCTCGGCGGAGACGAGGCTGAGGCCCGTGCTCACGTCGACGGTGGTGACGGCGCCCTTGCTGAAGCTGAAGCCGCCGTCGATGTACACGAAGCTCCCGATCGTGAGGAGGATCTGGTCGGCGGACGCGCTCACGAGGTCGCCCGACGCGTGCAGCGTGATCGGCGGATTCGTCCCGGTCTGAATCGTGTAGCCGCTCGGCCCGAAGGTGTCGGCGAAGTCGACGGCGACCGTCGCGCTGCCGAACGCCCAGGTGCCGCCGCCGTTGACCTCGACGTCGACGCGGGCCGCGCTCAGCGTGACGCCGGGGACGCCGAGGATGGCGACGTCGCCGGCGGTGGCGCGGAGCGAATAGAAGACCGGGTGGAACGCGTCGAGGACGAGGTTCCCCGTCGTGAACGCCGACATGAGGACGATGCCGACGTTGACGCCGGTGGCGAACAGGCCGACGGCGCTCGAGGGGACGTCGCCCGGCAGCAGCGTCCCGCCGGGGCCGGTCGGCGTCAGGCTCGGGGAGTAGCCGACGAAGACGCTGATGTTCGAGGCCGACAGCTGCAGCGAGTTCACCGGCAGGTTGCAGATCATCGAGTCGTCGTTCGTGAGCGCGAGGCTCGACGTGGCGCCGCAGTCGGCGACGTGCGAGAGCGCCAGGCTCAGGCCGGGCGCGTCGCTGAGGATGGTCGCCGTGTTGAGCCCGGTCTGCGCGTCGATGATCGAGCCGAGGCTGACGCCGATGGTGAACGTGCCGGCGAGGTAGACGAAGCTCGAGACCTGGATGGTGAAGTTCGTCGACGCGGCGACGATGCCCGTGCTGAAGTCCAGCGACGTGCCGCCCGCGGCGATCGGCGCCGGAGACGTGTCGAGGTACGTGTGGCCGGAGCCGGTGTCCACCTGCACGGTCAGGGTCGAGAGGCCGGCGGTGAGCGAGAGCCCGAGGCCGACGAACGCCGGATTCGCGATCGTCCCCTGGAAGAGATCCCACGCGTGCGCGCCGTCGGTGACGACGGCGAGCCCGAACGAGCTGATCGCGCCCTGCAGCCCGAGCGGGTTCGAGAGCGCGTTGACGCCGACGAGGCCGGTGCCGCTCGAGCCGGAGACGGTGAGGACGTTGCCGGCGTTCACGGTGCCGCTGGACGAGCCGCCGTACGTGCCGGTGAACGACGTCTGCGAGAAGCCGTACGAGCCGCTCACCTGGACGAAGCCGGCGACGCCGACCGTGAGCGTGCCGCCGCCGGAGTCGACGGTTCCGGTCAGCGCGCCGTTCGGCTCGAACGTGAACGTGTCGGCCTGCGTCGGCGCGCCGACGAGGTTCTCGACCCCGGTGAAGGAGACGGTCGGGCCGGCGTTCCACGCGTAGGTCCCCGCGTTCACCCCGGTGATGTCCCACGTCCCGGCGACGTCCGGCGAGGTGAACGTGTCGGATCCCGCTCCGCCGACGACGGTGATGAGCCCGGTGTACAGCGAATGGATGTCGCCGAGGACGAGGTTGTCGCCGAGTGAGCCGAGGTTGATCGTCAGCGACCCGGTCGGGGCCGCGAACGAGGTCGACTCGAAGGTCCCGCCGCTGCTCAGCTGGAGGTGGCTCGGATCTCCCGGGTCGACGCCGAGCGTCGCCGTGTTCGGCGAGCTCGAGGGCAGGTTGAAGGAGACGTCCGTGGTGGTGCCCGTGTTCGTGATCGGCTCGAGCCCGGCGTAGTTGATGACGTTCCCGTCCAGCGTCAGCGTCCCCGAGCTGCCGTTCGTCGGGTCGGAGACGATCGAGCTCCAGGTGCCGTCGAGGACGAGCGTGTCGTAGCCCCCGGGGCCGCCGTCGAGCCCGCCCGTGAGCGAGCCGTTCTGATCGAGGACGAACGTGTCCTGGTTGTCGGCCGCGCCTATGAGGTCGCCGACGCCGGCGAAGCCGAGGCCGGAGACGGTGCCGGTGTTGGCCCCGCTGATCGTCCACGTCGTGTTCGCCGACGGGCCGTCGAGCGTGTCGTTGCCGCCGCCGGAGATCGAGCCGACGTTCGTCGCCTGCAGCCCGACGCCGCCGCCGCTCGCGGACACGCTGCTGCCGTCGTAGCTCCACGTCGAGGTCGACCCGCCGGTGACGGCGACGGACGACGTCGAGCTCCCGCCCGCGTACGAGACGGGTACCGGGATCGACCCGCCGCCGAGGTCGACGTTCAGCGCGGCGCCGCCGGTGATGGTGAGTCCGCTCACGTCCGCGAGCGGCTGCGTCTTCGCGACGCCGTCGACGGTGACGACGAGATTCGTCCCCTGCACGGAGACGGAGACGGAAGAGGCGGTGGGGTCGAGCGTGAGCGTCCACGGCGACGGTGTGGGCGGCGGTGCGCTCGGCGGCGTCACCGGAGGAGGCGTCGGCGCGCCGGAGGTGTCGGGCGGCGGCGGGCTGCTCGTCGTCGTCGTCGTGTCGGGCGTCGACGACGCCGTCGTGGTCGTGTCAGGCGTGGAGGAGGTGGTGGTGGTGCTCGGGTCCGGCGTGGTCGGCGTCGTCGTCGTCGGATCGGTGGGGGTCGTACCGCCGCTCGGATCGGTGGGCGTCGTCGGCGGCGTGGTCGTCGGATCGGCCGGCGGATCCGACGCGGGCGTCGAGTTGTCGTCCGCGACGGACTGCACCTGCAGCGACGACGTCTGCGACGGAGGCGGAGGCGTCGCGGGGGTCGTGGTCGTCGCCGGGGTCGAGGCGGGCGGCGTCGTCGGCGCCGGCGTCGCCGTCTGCGGAAGCCCTTCGGGAACGCCGATCTCCTGGGTGACGACGGGGGCCGTCGCGAAGGGATCCTTCGGCGCGGTCGCGTTCTTCGCGATCGGGACGTTCGTGTGGCGGTCGGTGATGACCGGAATGCGGACGGTGCGCCTCGTCGCCGGGCGCGTGGCGACGGTGTGCATGGGGGTGACGGGAACGACGGGGGCCTTCGGTGCCGCGTGCAGCTTCGGCACCGTGAACTTCGCGAAGTTCAGCGCGGGAAGCTTGAGCCCCGGGATCTCGGACGCGGGCGAGGGAAGCCGCAGCGCCTGGATCGTGGGCGATGCGTAGAGGAAGGCAAGGAGGACGAGCGAGAAGAGCGCCAGCCAGAACTGGAACGGGCGTTGCTGCGCACGCCGGGGGACATGCAGTCCGACGGGTCGAACGATCGTTGCCGCAGATGCGGACGTACCAACGCCCCCTTAGCCCTCGTGCACAACTGACGGTCACCCATGCGGCGCTTGCGGACGCCGCCCGGCGACGATATGCCCTTTTTGGGGGGTCTTCAAGAGGTTCGCGATCGATTTCCCTCCGCGAAACGGTGCATTCACCTGTTCGAGGTATTCAGTGCAGGCCGGATTCGACCTTGATCAGCTCGCGCTGCACCTGCTCGCCGAGCGCGTTCACCCGGTCGACCTGCGCGTCGTAGGCGCGCACCGCGGCGATCTGCGCGCGCTGCGCCGAGATGCTCTGGCTGCTGACGCCGAGGCGGCCGAGCTGCTCGACGAGGGCGTGCGCCTCGGTCGTCTTCTTCGCCCGCACGGCGGCGGCGAGCCGGATCGCCGTCGAGCGCGAGCCGCCCAGCGCGTGCAGCTGCGCCTCGTACTCGGGCCGGATGATCGGCGGCGGCGTCAGCGCGCGCAGCGCCGCCAGCGGCGCCTTCAACCCTTGCGCATACGCGTCCAGCGCGGCGACCTCCGTCGGCACCGTCTTGGCGGCGTGCGCTGCGGCGCGGAAGGCGTTGCTCACGGGAGCGACCCGCGCGAGGTCGGCGCGGAACGCCGGCAGGAAGACCGCCGTGAGACGGATCTGGTGGGCGAGCGACTCCTCCTCCGCCACGAGCTTCGCCAGCAGGACCGCGACCGGCCTCGCGGCGGCGGGCGGGTGCAGTGCGGCGAGGCGCACGCGCAGCGTGTGGATCGTGCGCTCGTCCTGTGCGAGCTTCGGCGCGAGCTTTTCCAGATGCGACGTCGTCGTGAAGTCGCGGTTCGTGTTCGCCACCTGCGCGAGCGGCGCCTGCAGCTGTGTCTCGACGGCGTTCACCTGCTCGACGTACTTCTTCAGCTGCGCACGCTGTGAGCTGCCGCATCCCGCCGCGACGAGCACGACGAGCGCGCAGAGGAGGAATGAGCCGGCTCGCTTCAAGTGCCGGGGGCGGGACTCGAACCCGCATGCCCGAAGGCACCCGATTTTAAGTCGGGCGCGTCTGACCAGTTCCGCCACCCCGGCACGCGGAGGGTATCCCTGTGGCAAGGTCCTGCCGTGATCCACGACACGATCGTCGCGTACGCGGTCCTCGGCGTCGTCGGCCAGGCGCTCATCGTCGTGTTCGCGCTCGTCGGCCTCCTCGCCCTCGTCGGCGTGCGCGGCCCGCTCGACGCGGTCCGAACCGCATTGTGGGGCTACGAGCTCTGGGCCGCCTTCGTCGTCGCCGCGCTCGCGACCGGTGGCAGCCTCTTCTTCTCGCAGGTCGCCGGCTTCGTCCCGTGCGAGCTCTGCTGGTTCCAGCGCATCTGCATGTACCCGCTGTCGATCCTCACGCTCTTCATCGCGTGGCGCGGGGACCACCGCGTCGCGAGGTACCTGCTCGTGTTCCCCGTCGTCGGCGCCTGCGTCTCGATCTACCACATCCTCGTCGAGAACCAGTGGGTGTCCGAGCCGAGTGCGTGCCAGATCGGCGGGTCCGGCTGCGCGACGAAGTGGATCAACGAGTTCGGGTACATCACCATCCCGACGCTCGCGCTCACGGGCTTCCTGCTTCTCATCGCATTCTTAGGCCTCGCGGCTGCCGGTTCGGAGGAACAGCCAGCTACGCTTCCCGCCGGTGCCTAGCGGCAAGAAGAGCAGACAAGCTCGTCGCGCGACCCCGCCGCCCGTGAAGTCGAAGGGCGCGCCGCGGACGCGTCAGGCGTCACCGCGCGCGCTCGCGATCGGCGGCGGCATCGTCGTCATCGTCGCAGTCGCCATCGTGCTCGCGGTCGTGCTCGGGAGCAGCAGCAAGAAGAGCGGCCTCCCGAAGAACGCCGTCGCCGTCGGCAGCCTCGCGAACGCACTCCCGGGCTCGAGCGACGTCGCCGCCGAGTTCAAGGGCATCCCGCAGACGGGCACGACGCTCGGCTGGCCGTCGGCGAAGGTGACGATGACCGAGTACATCGACCTCCAGTGCCCGATCTGCCAGGAGTTCGAGACCCAAGTCTTCCCCGACATCGTCGCCAGATACATCAAGACGAAGAAGGTGAAGGTCGTGATGAAGCCGTGGGCGTTCATCGGCCCCGACTCGATCAAGGGCCAGGCCATGACGCTCGCCGCGGCGAAGCAGAACAAGGCGTTCAACTTCGCCGCCGTGCTCTACAACAACCAGGGCGAGGAGAACACCGGCTGGATGACCGACGACACGCTCTACAACATCGCGCAGAGCGTGCCCGGGCTGAAGATCCCGCAGATCTTCACGGAGCGCAACTCCGCCTCGGTCAAGGCGGAGGCGGCGCAGGTCGGGAAGGACGCCACTGCGCAGAACGTGAGCGGCACGCCGACGATCTTCCTCACGGTGCCGCCCGGGAAGACGGAGCAGGTGCCGCTCGCGAACGGGCTGGACGAGACGACGCTCGTGAAGTACCTGAACGCCGCGCTCTAGCTCGGGAAAAGCGGCCTTTTTCTCCTTGACGCGGTTCCGACCGACCTTCCGGTTGGCCGGGGCCGGCACGTCGTTCCATCCGACGGGCTCTCTACCGTTCTTCGGCTCATGGTCGTCGGACTCCTCATCGGGCTCGTCGTCGGCGGAGGCGCCGTCTGGGTCGTCCTGCGCGCGCGGATCGTCGCCGCGAACGTCGCGCTCGAGCACGAGAAGGAGCTGCCCGCGCGCTTCGACGCGCTCGCCGCGGACGCGCTGCGCAAGAACAACGAGACGTTCCTCGAGCTCGCGGCCGGCCGGCTCGGGCAGAAGGAGCAGGCGGTCGAGCAGCTCGTCGCGCCGATCCGCGAGTCGCTGAAGCAGGTCGACGGGAAGATCCAGCAGCTCGAGGTCGCGCGGCAGGGCGCGTACTCGGAGCTGCGCACGCAGGTCGCCGAGCTCGCGAACGCGCAGAAGGAGCTCCGCAGCGAGACGGGCAACCTCGTCGGCGCGCTGCGCGACCGGCCAAACGTGCGCGGACGCTGGGGCGAGATCCAGTTGAAGCGCGTCGTCGAGATGGCGGGCATGGTCGAGCACTGCGACTTCGAGACGCAGAAGCACGTCGCCACCGAGGACGGCCGGCTGCGCCCCGATCTCGTCGTCTCGCTTCCGGGCGGCAAGAGCGTCGTCGTCGACGCGAAGTTCGCCGGCCAGGCGTATCTCGAATCCCTGTCCGCGCAAAGCGACGACGAGCGCCAGGCGAAGCTGCGCGACCACGCGCGCCAGGTGCGCGACCACATCACGAAGCTGTCGGCGAAGAGCTACTGGTCGCAGTTCGACCAGACGCCCGAGTTCGTCGTCCTCTTCATCCCCGGCGAGACGTATCTCAGCGCCGCGCTCGAACAGGACGCCGCGCTCATCGAGGACGGGGTGAACCAGCAGGTGATCATCGCCACACCCACGACGCTGATCGCGCTGCTGCGCGCCGTCGCCTACGGCTGGCGCCAGGAGACGATCGCGGAGTCGGCGCGGCAGATCAGCGAGCTCGGCCGCGAGCTCTACTCCCGGCTCGGCACCTTCACCGAGCACGTGGCCAAGGTCGGCCGCGGCCTCGAGAGCGCCATCCGGTCCTACAACGAGGCAGTCGGGTCGCTCGAGACCCGCGTCCTCCCCAGCGCCCGGAAGTTCAAGGAGCACGGCATCGCCCCGGCCGCCGAGCTGGCCGAGCTCGAGGCGGTCGACCGGAGCATCCGCCCGGTCACCGCGGCCGAGCTTCCTCCCGCCGACGCCGCCTGAGCCGCTCGGGAACGTCTTGCCGGCCCCATTCGTTTAAGAGGGAGCAATACTTCTCTTTGGGACCAAGGACGGGAATGACCGAAACACGTGAACTGATCATCATCGGCGGCGGCCCAGCCGGGTACACGGCGGCCCTCTATGCGGCGCGGGCGAACCTGCAGCCGCTCGTCGTCGAGGGCTTCAACTGGGGCGGCCAGCTGATGGTCACCAGCGACGTCGAGAACTACCCCGGCTACCCCGACGGGATCATGGGGCCGGAGATGATGGCCGAGTTCCGCCGGCAGGCTGAGCGCTTCGGCGCCGAGTTCGTGACCGACGACGTCACGCGCGTCGACTTCTCCGAACGGCCCTTCCGCGTCGTGGTGGACAAGGACGAGTACCGCGCCCAGTCCGTGATCGTGGCGACCGGCGCCAGCGCCCGCTGGCTCGGCCTCCCCTGCGAGCAGCACTTCCAGGGCCGCGGTCTCTCGGCCTGCGCCACCTGCGACGGCGCGTTCTTCAAGGAGCGCGAGCTCGTCGTCGTCGGCGGCGGCGACTCCGCCTTCGAGGAGGCGAACTTCCTCACGCGCTACGCGAGCAAGGTCACGCTCGTGCACCGGCGCGACGAGTTCCGGGCCTCGCAGATCATGATCGACCGCGCCCGCGCGAACCCGAAGGTCGAGTTCATCACCAACGCGGTCGTCGACAACATCGTCGGCAACGGCAAGGTCGAGGGCGTCGTCCTCCGCGACACGCGCAACGGCGAGACGTGGGAGTTCAAGACCGACGGCGTCTTCGTCGCCATCGGCCATGATCCGAACACGGCGCTCTTCGTCGAGCAGCTCGATCACGACGAGCACGGCTATCTCGTCACGAAGCCGGGCTCGACCGAGACGAACATCCCCGGTGTCTTCGCAGCCGGTGACGTGCAGGACCACGTCTATCGGCAGGCGGTGACGGCGGCGGGCTCCGGCTGTATGGCGGCGCTCGACGCCGAGCGGTATCTCGCCGCGCTCGAAGGCCACCCGGGCACGGCGCTCACCGCGCAGGTCTAGGTCGGTCCGCGTCGAACGCGGCCTCGTGGCCGCCGCGACGTGGATCGACCTCCTCGACCCCACCGCAGACGAGCTGCGCGCGAAGTCGCCGCGCCCGCTCGAGGAGTCGGCGATGGAGTTGCTGCTCGCCAAGCCGGAGCACGACGACGAGCCTCGGCCGACGATGCAGAGCCATGTCGACTACGTCTTCGGCGTGATCATCGTCGCCGTCGCAGTGCCGGAGGAGGACGACGTTTACTACCAGGAGATCGACCTCGTCATCACCGCCGACACGCTGCTGACCGTGCGCAAGACGCCGCCGGGCGGGAAGAACCGGCCGGCCTGCGACGTCGCCATCGTCAAGCACGCGGTGAAGCCGGACGACTCGGCCGGCATGATGACGTATCGCCTCATCGACGAGGTCGCGGAGCGCTATCTCGATCTCGTCGATGCGCTCGACGGCGAGATCGACGAGCTCGAGGACAAGGTCGAGCAGCAGGCCGCAGAGCTGACGCGCATCCGCATCTCCGACCTCCGCCACGACCTGCTGCACATCCGCCGCATGCTCGGGCCGCTGCGCGACGCCGTTCGGCGCGTCATCGACGGCTCGGTGGACGTGGACGAAGGCCCCGAGGTGTTTCCGAAGGAGGTCGAGGTCGCGTTCAACGCCGCCTACGACAAGCTCATGCGCGCGCTGGACGGCCTCGAGCTGTCACGTGACCTGATCGCGAGCGTGCGCGACTACCAGCAGTCGAAGATCGCGAACGACCAGAACGAGGTCATGAAAGTCCTCACCGTCATCGCCGCCATCGTCCTCTGGCCGACGTTCGTCGTCGGGCTGTACGGCCAGAACTTCAAGGACATTCCGGAGCTCCGCTGGCACTACGGCTACGCATACGTCTGGGCGGTGATCATCGTCATTACGCTGATCCAGCTCTGGATCTTCCGCCGCAAGAAGTGGATCTGACGGCGGTTGCTCCGCGCTGCCCGCGCGAATCCGGCCCTCGGTGATCGTTCAGCGCGATAGGTTCGAGGCTTGAGGTTGCAGGTCTACCGGGTCCCGTTCTCGACGAACGTCGAGCGAGTCGCGCTCGCGGCCGGGCACAAGGGCGTCGCGATCGACTGGGTCGACGTCGCCGACGACGACCGGTCGCCCCTCGAGGCCGTGAGCGGGCAGCGCCTCGTTCCAGTGCTCGTCGCCGACGGCGAGATCGTCCCAGACTCGCCGGTCATCCTCGACTGGCTCGAGGCGCGCTTCCCCGATCCGGCTCTCCTCCCTTGCGACTCGGCGCGGCGCGCGGAGGTGCGGATCTTCTGCGACTGGTTCAACAGGGTCTGGAAGCGCGCGGCGAACGCGATCAACGACGACGGCCCGACAGACGCGCTCGCCGCGGAGATGCGCACAGCAGTCGAGCTCTTCGAAGGCCTCCTCACGGGTCGCGACTACCTGTTCGGCGAGTTCGGGCTCGCCGACGTCACCGCGTTCCCCTTCCTGAAGTACGCCGTCTTCGGCACGCAGCCGGGCGACACCGACACGTTCCACCGCGTCCTCGTCGACTTCATGCCGCTCGCCGACGATTCGCCGCTGCGCGGATGGGTCCAGCGCGTCGACGCACACCCCCGCAGCTAGCCTGGATT
The DNA here is from genome assembly GCA_019234175.1 of Actinomycetota bacterium. Taxonomy (GTDB): domain Bacteria; phylum Actinomycetota; class Thermoleophilia; order Gaiellales; family Gaiellaceae; genus Palsa-739. The sequence continues at coordinate 12,305 of JAFALP010000283.1, forward strand.
GCGTGCCGTACTTCATCTGCCCGAACTGCAAGGAGCGCTCCGTCGACAGCGACGGCTTCGAGGGTCTGTACAACGAGGCGGTCGCGTGTCACCGCTGCGGGTTCGGGTTCCTCTTCGAGTTGATGGACGACTACTACCC